>DUUJ01000039.1 GCA_012841635.1 Clostridiales bacterium
GACAGGCGGCAAGGAGATCCTTGACGGCGAGCCGCTTGAAACCAACCATTATATCCTCGTCTCCCGCGCAGACGGACGCGGCGTTACCGCCGTATCCGACGAATGTTATCTTATGGTGCGCGGCAGCTATACCATTGTCGGTTAATATCATGTCATTTAAAAACAACCGGAAAAATGAAAATTCGGCGGTGAAACCCTGGGCGAGAATACTCGCGCTTATACTCTGCATTCTGATGCTCGGCGGCACCGTCGTGGCGCTTATCCAATACTTTGCATTCGGTTCCTATGCCGCGGAAATTTCATCGAATCAGCGGGTCCGCGTCGGACTGATGTACGGGCAGGGAGTCGTTACCAGCTATACTTTAAGCACCGATTACGGCTTTTCAATCGGAAAGATCGAACAGGATTCCTTCAAGTCGATCTGGAAACTTCCGAATACCTCAATAACCGTCGCCTCCGATGCAAATCTTAACCGCAGCGGCATTATTTACAATATTACCGGCAGCTACAATGCAACGTCGGTCGGCGCTTACCATATTGAAATAAACTTCGGAGATGTGCTCGACTTTCAGCCGCAGTACGCTTTAGCGACAGAACAGCTCTCTGCCGTCACAAACGAAGTTTTCCCCGCTTATATCGCCGGCTCATATGCCGTCAGAGTCGGTAATTTCGCAAGCATCGAGGATGCCGAGGCTTTCCTGCCTCTGGTTGCCTCCGTGTTTCCGGGGGCATATGTCGTGACTCCGAGTTCCACGGCGCTTACCGTGATGGTATCGGACACCGGATTCATTCTCTTTGAATTCGACGACCCGACCGGTATTTCGGCTCTCGGACTATATGCAAATCAGCAGGGCGGGAGTATTTGCCATCTTGTGACACCGTCTCAAAAATATTTTGAAGGCATATTTGAATTCAAACGATATATAAACGGCAGCCGGGACGGCGTTCAAGTCGTCAATATCCTTTCTCTCGATCAGTATATGAACGGGTTGCTGCCGTGGGAGATCAGCGCTTCCTGGCCCATCGAAGTTCAGAAAGCCGTCGCTGTCGCCGCGCGTACATACGCTCTGTCGATGCTCGGCCGCCACTCGGAATTCGGCTTCGATATGTGCAACGCCACCCACTGCCAGGTTTATCTCGGCACCGCCCGCGCCACCGAAGCCAGCCGCCGCGCAGTGGCAGAGACATCCGGACTGATACTTACCTACAACGGCGCGCCGGCAAAAACCTATTATTCCGCGGTTACCGGCGGCTGCACCGTTTCGGTTGCGGAAGCCTGGGGCGGCGGGTCAAATCCGTCCTATCTTCGCGCGATACATACTCCGTGGGAAAAGTATACCGCCCACTCGGAAGGCGAATGGCAGACCGAAGTTACTCCCGAACAGCTTTCGAATACCCTTCGCGCATACGGATATTCAGAGATCACAAGCCCGATAGCGTCGGCCAGGATAGATAAGCTATGCCAGAATTCGACCTATATCTATCAGATCACCTTTACCGACGAAGCCGGAAACACCGCGACCATCACCACATCCGACCGGATACGCACCGTGCTTTCGGCGTATGTCAACTCGGCAAACTTTGTCGTTGGCAGGGGCGGAGAAAACGTCAGCGTCACCGACTTTCTGCCGAACGCAAAATATCCTTACGCTACGGCGTCTCCCACGAGCACAAGCTCCTTTGCGGCATCGGAAGGATCGGGAACCTGGGCGGCGACGGTAAACGGAAATCGGCAGATTGACGGCAATGCGGTTTATATATCCGGCGGCGAAGGCGGTGGCGTTATAGCCGGGGACGACCTTTCGGGGGTGCCTGTCGCTACCGGCAGCGGTACCGTATCTGTCGACATAGCAACGAACGGGGGATTTGCTCCCATCGATCCCACGTCGACGGTGACGGTCAACAACAGCGCATACATAGCCACTCTTGCCGATTTTCCGACCTATCAGTCGCAGCGGCTGGTGCTTGCAAACGGCAAGGCTTCAAACTTTGTCTTTGTCGGACGCGGCTGGGGACACGGAGTCGGAATGAGTCAGTGGGGAGCGAAGAATCTCGCGGATATGGGCTATGATTTCTGCACGATTTTGAGAACTTATTACCCGGGAACCGAAATCACAACGCTTCGATAAAACACAAGTTTAAACAAAATGTTTGAATGAGGGTAAGAAAATGAAAATCAGACAAATCACGGCGGCTTTTCTGCTTATAGCAGTATTGCTGTCCGCCGCTGCCTGCGGAGGCGACAGCGGAACTCCCGCGAATGCTCCGGGAGAAACATCTCCGGCAACCGAAGAAACGACCGCCGCCGAAATGACGACGGAAGGACCCGAGCTGCCGGACAAAACTTATGACGGCGAAACGGTGCATTTCCTCACCGCGCACAACTCGGGTTATGACTGGTATACTTCAAAGGAAATTTTCGCCGAGGGGGAAAACGGCGAGCTCTTCAACGACGCGGTATACCGCCGCAATTTGGTTATAGAAGACAGATTCGACATAAAGATAACGCAGAACTGCGTCGACTCCCCGGAAAATGTGGCGAAGAAATCGCTTACCGCCGGCGACACCGAATATGACGTTGTAATGCCGTATATGTCATATTCGATATCCCTGCTGCAATCGGGACTTTTCTACGACCTGCGGACGGTGCCTTACCTCGATCTCGACAAACCCTGGTGGGATCAGAGGGCAAACGACAACCTTTCCTACCGCGGCAAGCTTTTCATGACGACTGGCGACATATCCATTCTTGACAACGAATGCACGATGGTTATGTTCTTCAACAAGCAGCTTATTTCCGACTTCGGTCTTGAGAGTCCGTATGACCTTGTCCGCAGCGGTACCTGGACAATGGACAAGCTTACCGAAATATGCTCATCCGTGACAGCCGATATCAACGGCGACGGCAAGCTCAACAAGGAAGACCGATTCGGTCTGTCGGTTGCCGGAAACGTGCCGATTTCCTTATATTACGCCGCCGGAGAGCGGATCATAAGCTCTGACAGCGACGGCGGGCTTGTTATAACAATGAACTCTCCCCGCGCATCCGAAGTCATTGAAAAGGTTATGAGCACCTGTCTCGACACCCTTGCTTTCAACAACAAAAACGGCTCGGACGGCGGATTTGACAATGCCTGCAAGATGTTCCTTGACAGCCGGCTTATGTTTGTCACCTTCGCGCTTGTCGACATAAACGGACTCCGCGACGCCGAATTCGAGTTCGGAATTCTCCCCTATCCCAAATACAACGAGGCTCAGGAAGAATACAACAGCCTTATCTCGACCATATGCGTTCCCACCGTCTCGCTTCCTTATAACTGTCAGAATCCCGAGCTTGTCGGCGTGACGCTATCCGCGATGGCTTTCGGCTCAGTCGACACCCTTACCGTGGCTTATTACGACAATGCGCTCAAGACAAGATATGTCAGAGACGACGAGTCGGGAGAGATGCTTGACATAATCTTTTCCACCCGTGTCTACGACCTCGGATTTATCTGCGATATAGGCGGTCTTTCCAGCCTTGTCGGAAGTCTTTACGGAAAGAAATCATCCGATTTCGCCTCCGCTTATGCAAAATCCGAATCGAAAGCGCAGGCGGCGCTTGAAAAACTGACCGCATCGCTTGACGCCATCAGCTGATTTGATTATTTCAATTTTTATAACATCAGATTTACATAATTCAGTCTTTTTGATGTTATAATCAAACTATCAATGCAATTACCCATTAATCGGAGGAATTTTTATGAATAAAAAAACGCCGAAAATCATCGCCGTGTTACTTGCCCTGATTCTGGCAATACCGGCGTCTGCGCTTTTTGCCGACGGCCCGGACGGTCCGCCGGATGATACATATCAGACCGAAATTGTGACGGGAGAAATATCAGCCGACGAAGAAATAACAGTCTCGGAAACCGAGTACCCGTTTGAGGATGTTTGCGATAACATTCCCATCCACCCGATTATCGATTATGTATACTCAAACGGTATATTAAAGGGCGTCAGCGACACACGCTTCGCCCCCGGAACTAAACTTACCCGCGCCATGGCGGTCACTATTATTCACAGAACGGACAGACTGCTGGCTGAGGACAAAGCCTCGGAAGATGCCGCTGCAATTATCGCGGTCGATGACGACAGCGCAACTGTAATCGTCGAACCGGCAGAGACTGAACCCAAGACGGCTGAGATTGTTGAAACTATCGAAGAAACGACTGCCGAAGAAATTCCTATGCCTTTTGAAATCGAGCCTCCCGAAACAATAGCCGAAGGCGAGGCAGAGACACCGGAAACAACGGAAGATACCGAGATTCAGGTACCGGGGACCATTGAGGGCGGCGAAGCCGAAGTTCCGGAAACTCCGGAAACCATTGAAGAAATTATCGAAATACCCACTGTTGCCGGATTTGCCGATGTTACCGTCGATGCTTATTACGCAGAAGCGGTCGAATGGGCAGCTTTGAACGGAATAGTTCAGGGCGTATCCGAGACCGAATTTGCGCCGGATGCGACGCTTACCATCGAGCAGCTCTGCGTAATGATGTTCCGTTACGCACAAGCTTCCGGGATTGTTAAAGAAAACTTCCGCGGAAGTCTGCGCGGATATGAATTCGCCTCGGATGTTCACGGCTGGGCAAAAGACGCGGCGGCATGGGCAATGGAGCTCGGATTTTTCCGCAAAAACTCCACTTCTGCTTATTTTACACCGCTTTCCGACGCTACCCGCATTCAAACAGCTTACTTTATCTACCTGCTTTGCGGCGAAAAGCCGCTTGAAATCGACTGGGATGAAGCGCTGGACTACTACATCGCCGTTGAAAAAGCAAATGAGCCGGAGACGGAAGACGGGCTTGTATCCGACGATGAGTCCGAAGTCATTGAAGGCGCTGTCGTTGTCGAAGGTGAAACTGTCGCAGTCGAAACTCCGCCTGCCGCCGAAGGCGAGGATGTCTCCGATGTTATTGTCTCAGATGGCGGAGATGTCTCTAATGTCGGAGACGTCGAATTTGAGGCTGCGAAAATCGCATATATCGCAAATGCCGATTTCTTTGCCGCCAATCCCGGCGTCAATGCCATCGCGGTTACCGGGGGAGGAGACATAACCTTCGATTCGGTTGCCGTTGAGAAAACATCGGGGACAGCTCCCATACTCAGCGTTATCGGCGCATCGACGGCTCAGCTCAATTCCGCTTCACTCAGTTCAAGCGCCGCAGCTCCGGTTATTTCCGGTGAGAACGGCGCGAAGATCACTCTTGCCGCAACCGATATCTGGTCAGCCTCTCAGGGCAATGCGGCGATATACGGAAATGACGCCGGCATATCGGTAAGTAACGGAAATATAACCACTACTGCCGAGAACTCCCCAGCTGTATCTCTGAACTCCGGGACACTGAATCTCGCTTCTCTTAACGCTTCGGCCAACAACTCAAACTGCATTGAGATAAGCGGCATCGCCGGGGCGGATATCAACGGCTGTTCCCTTTCTTCCGCCGGTTCGGCTTTTAAGATTACAGGCGACGGCGCAAATGCAAACGATGCGGTTATCAGGAACAGCACGATAACCTCCGGCGCCGAAGCTGCGGTATTTGACGTCACTCTTTACGGCGATTTCCTTCTTTCTTCAAACACAATCGAAGGCAGCGACACCCTTGTTGCCGTCAGGGACACCGAAGAAAGCCCGGCATTCACTCTCAATATGGCGCTGCGCGGACAGAAAGCCTCCGGGGACATCTGGTCGACGACGCATTACGCCGACGGCAGCGCTATCAAATTCGGGCTTTACGAAGGCAGCCAGTGGACCGGAACCTTTACCGGTGACAGAGTGGTGACAAATGTCACCCTTTCGGCCGGCACTTTATGGACCGTGACCGGAAACTGCCGCATCAATTCATTGAACGTCGCGTCTTTGTCCAACCTTCTTTCCGCCGGCGGCAAGGTCGAGATCCGCACCCACTCCTTCAGAGTCGGCAATGTGTCGGTTTATTCAAGCATCACCTATGGCAGCGTCAGAATTATCATAGATTGACACAGATTTATATCCCGAAGCACTTTTCGTTTCGGGATATTGTTATATTCGGAAGATTTCAGTTAAATTGTATTAAACGGAGATTTATTTATGGATAACAAAATGCCGTTCTGGCAGTATTATTATGATAAAATGGGAAGCTGGCTCGACTTTGCCCGCGAGATAGAAACCGAATACCGGCAATGCCTGTTCGAAGGGCGCGATGTCGTAAAATACAAGCCGCTTGTCGATCTTATCAACACCATGCCCTCGGCCGAGGAAAAAGATATCATGGCGGACGCCATGTATAAGACGCTTCAGATGACTCCATTAAGATCTGATTTTACTTATGTCGAACCGTCCGACCTCTGCGGGATAAAAGACGCCCGTCCCGAATGGCGCAAGCAGAAGGTTTCGCTTACCGAAGAAGAAATCAACGGACTTATTCCGAAAATCAAAGGCGCCTGGTACGGCAGAGTATGCGGATGCCTTCTGGGTAAACCTGTTGAAGGCTGGCGAACCGGCAACATTCAGAAATACGCCGAAGCTCAGGACAACTGGCCGCTTACCAGGTATCTCAAAAAAGATGAGGAAAAATGCCGCGAGCTCGGACAGTGGAGCGGCGGGACCTTCATCGACACGATAAACGGCATTGCTCCCTCCGATGACGACACCAACTATACTGTTACGGCAATGAAGCTTATCGAAAGATACGGCAAGGGCTTCAGGCCGGACGATATCGCCTTTGAGTGGCTGACAAACGCAACAATCTGGGCTTATTGCACGGCCGAGCGGGTTGCTTACAGAAATCTGATCGCGGGACTGAAACCGCCGGAGTCGGCCGTTTACCATAACCCTTACCGCGAGTATATCGGGGCGCAGATACGCGGCGATTATTTCGGATACATAGCTCCCGGAGACCCGGAGCTTGCGGCGGAAATGGCATGGCGGGACGCGAGCATCAGCCATATCAAAAACGGGATATACGGCGAGATGTTCGTGGCGGCGGCGCTTGCCTGGGCCGCGGTATGCGAAGACCCGGTCGAAGTAATACGCGCCGGCCTTGGCGAAGTTCCGCAAAACAGCCGCTTCTTCCATGAAGTAAACGACATTCTTGAGCTTTATCTCGCAGGAAAACCGGCAGAAGAGGCATCGAAGATGATAGCATCAAGGTATGACGAAAAGATCGGCTTCGACTGGTGTTATACAGTCTCAAACGCAATGATAGTCGCAGCCGCGGTGCTTTGGGGCAAGGATTACACCGACGCTGTCTGCTGGTCGGTGATGCAGGGATTTGACACCGACTGCAACGGCGCGACCGTCGGCTCTATCTGGGGCATGATGTACGGCGCCGGGTCAATTCCCGATGAATGGACAGCTCCGACGGGCGGAAAGCTCCGCACCGATATCAAGGGATATTACGAAGTAAGCATCGACGAGATGGCGGAAAATACGATAAGACATATTAAAACCAAATAAGCGCATTTGAGTGAAAAAACCTCCTCTTTATGCGGAACATGAAGTCCGTATTAAAGAGGAGGTTTTAGTTTTGATGCTCTCTGTCTGCATTGCTGCCCTCTGTAAGGCAGTATATCGCATGCCGCCAAAATAAGCGGATTACTTGCACCGCCGCCGTTTTCGTTTTCGGCAAGATGGATCATTACGCGGAGCGCATAACGGCCCCTCGCCGAAACTGCCATTAATAATAATTTACCTTGATTCCACGGCTTTGATAAGCTCGCCCAAGACTCCTTCAAAGCAGGCGCCGTACCAATGATCCGGCGGGGTGTTTTCGATGCAGCGCACTACATAATCTGCGGCAATCCTCGCAGAATCATAGGCGGTTCTTCCGCGCATATACGCGCCGGTAAAAGCGGAGGCGTAGATGTCTCCGGTGCCGTGGCAGCTTTGCTCTAGCCTTATATGCTTGTAATATCTCTTTTTGCCGTCTTCGTATACGACGACTCCGGTGGTATCCGGGGTGTAGCCGATACCGGTGAGAACCACGTTCTTTGCGCCGAGGGCAAGCAGGCCTTCGGCAAGCGAATCGACATATGCTTCATCGTAAGTCTCTTTATATTCGATTCCGGTGAGGAAAGCGGCTTCGGTGACATTCGGAAGAATGAAATCGGCATCCGCCGCGAGAGCCTTCATCGCCTCGACAAATTCATCGGTGAACCCGACGTAAAGCTTGCCGTGATCCGCCATCGCGGGGTCGATTATCTTCGGCGCTCCCGCGACTCGTCTCGATGAAAGGATCTGACGGACTATATCCACCTGTTTTACCGAGCCGAGATAGCCGGTGTAAAAGGCGTCGAAATAAATTCCCTCTTTATCCCAATGTTTTTCTATATCCGGCATATCGTCGGTAAGGTCGCGGAAGGTAAAGCCCTTGAATCCGCCGGTATGTGTAGAGAGGACTGCCGACGGCAGCACCGCGGCTTCAACGCCGCAGGCGGAAATAACCGGCAGCGCTACTGTGAGCGAACACTGGCCTACACATGAAATATCCTGAATCGTGAGAATACGGGGTCTTTCGGATGACATTTAATATACCTCTGTATTTTTGTATTTTAATTTTTATATATAGAGAAGCCTTGCGGCAACTCCGTATTTGTTTTGATTATTCCGCAAAAAGCGGGGTTGAAAGATAGCGGTCGCCCAAATCCGGCAGCAGCGCGACTATTATCTTTCCTTCGTTTTCGGGACGCATTGCAAGCTCCGCCGCCGCGGCAGCCGCCGCTCCCGAAGTGATGCCGACTAAAATGCCCTCGCGGCGTCCTATCAGTCTGCCGAATTCAAATGCGCTTTCGGCGGAAATTCTTATTACTTCATCATAAACCGAAACGTCAAGGGTCTTCGGGATAAATCCCGCGCCGATGCCCTGAAGCATATGCGGACCGGGTTTGCCTCCGCTGAGTACCGCCGATGTATCCGGTTCGACTGCGATGACTTTTATATCGGGATTCTTTTCTTTAAGATACCTTCCGGTTCCGGTCAGGGTGCCGCCGGTTCCGACGCCGCTGACGAAAATATCGACTTTGCCGTCGGTGTCTTCCCAGATTTCCGGGCCTGTCGTGTCGTAATGCGCCTTCGGGTTTGAGGGATTGACGAACTGACCCGGAATTAAGCTGTCGGGAATCTTCCGCGCGAGCTCTTCGGCTTTGTCGATCGCTCCCTGCATTCCCTTTGCGCCGTCGGTAAGCACCAGTTCCGCGCCGTATGCCTTCATCAACAACTGTCTTTCAACCGACATCGAATCCGGCATAACGATTATTACGCGGTAGCCGCGGGCTGCCGCAACCGCGGCAAGTCCGATGCCGGTATTTCCGGAAGTCGGTTCGATTATAACCGATGTTTTTTTAAGACGTCCCTCTTTTTCGGCGTCGTTTATCATCGCTGCGGCGACACGGTCTTTTACCGAGCCGGCGGGATTTACGAATTCAAGCTTTGCGTATATCTTCGCCTTCAGTCCGAGTTCCTCTTCAATGCGGACAAACTCGAGCAGCGGCGTTTTTCCGATAAGCTGATCGACGGAAGTGTAGATTCTGGCCATTTAATTATCCTCATAATTGTTTGGATGTTTATATTTTCTTATCACACTTGCCTTGTAGGTTGATTAATTATTATACCCCATTTGGATGAAAAAATCAATACTATATCGGTGAACGTATTTCAGGGCTTGTTTTAAGGGATGGTTTCAGAAGAATTAAAACAACCCGAACCGTTAAAAGTCCGGGTTATATTGGTGCAGATAGAGGGACTCGAACCCTCATGACTGTTCATCACTGGTTCCTGAAACCAGCGCGTCTACCAGTTCCGCCA
>DUUJ01000040.1 GCA_012841635.1 Clostridiales bacterium
CTCCCGCCTTTCGGCGGGAGCCGTATCTCGCAAAACAGCGGCGCGCAGGTTATATCAATTATTAATTCAGTCTCTTACCGTGTCTATCTCTCTGCCGCCGTGAAGCTGCGGGAAATAGGTTGCGAATATCTGCTTCGGCGGCTCGTCGAATTCGAGTTTGAGCATAGTGATGCCGGCTGTTTTATCCGGAACTTCCGCCGGCAGATTTTTGAGGATGATGCGTCCGGTCGTCTGCTCGAAATCGATGGTTTCGCCGGTCGCGAGATAGCTGGCCTTCTTTAGCTTTGTTCTGTAGCCGCCGAGGCTCATCGAGCCGTTCTTCGGCCAGATCCAGTTCCATACGTAAACGATGTTTCCTCTTACCGTGCCCGAGCAAAGACCGTTTGTTCCTATCGTTCCCCTGCCCTTGCCGTAAAGCGCCTCGCCGTTCTCGGCAAGCCAACGTCCGGTATCGGTGAGCGGCTTTATCGCTTCCTTCGGCACCGAGCCGTCGGGAGCCGGACCGATGTTCAGCAGCAGGTTCCCGCCGCCGCCGGCAACGGAATTGAGCATTCTGATGATGCGCTGCACGTTGTAACTGTAAGGAACTACCTGTTCGGAATCAAGATATCCCCAGGAAAGACCGTTGAAAGTCATGCAGGCTTCCCAGTCGCGGCTTTCGGCGTGGATGCCTTCTTCCGGAGTTCCGAAATCTTCGTCGAGCCTTGAACGGTTGTTGATGATGATGTCCGGCTGAAGCGCGCGGAGACGCTGGTTGCGCGCGACAGAATCCCAGCCTTCCCAGTGGTCCATCGGCAGCGAGACGTCATACCAGAGAATGTCAATCTTTCCGTAATTTGTCAGCAGCTCGGTGTTGAGCGCTTCGATATAATCAAGGAAGCGGCGGCGCGCTTCGTTGTCATATGCGCATTTCCAGGCGTCGGGATGGTGCCAGTCCATAAGCGAGGTGTAGAAGCCTATCCGCAGATCGTATTCGCGGCAGGCGTCGACAAATTCGCGGACGATGTCGCGGCGGGGACCGTAATTAACCGAGTTATAGGGGTTGGCTTTCGAATCCCAGAGCGAAAAGCCTTCGTGATGCCTTGACGTCAGCACCATGTATTTCATGCCGGCGGCCTTTGCCAGCGCCGCCCATTCTCTCGGCGCGCCGGGCTTCGGATTAAACTCATTCGCGAGCTTTTCGTATTCCTCTATCGGGAAATTTTCCTGTGTCATCGCCCATTCGTGATGACCGTATTGCGAATACAAGCCAAAGTGAATGAACATACCGAATCGGGCGTCGCGCCACCAATCCATGCGGGCGTCGCGGGTTGAAGCAATCAGGCTTTCGTAATCGGGTTTGCTGAGAATCTTCATGACGGCCTCCTGTTCTGAATCTGATTGTTTTGATCGTATGAAATAAACTGCTGCGGTTATACTGGTTTATTTGAGCAGCGCTTCAAGCTCTGCGGAAGCGGCGGCGAGGTCGTCGCGGATTTTTATCTTCTGCGGGCACAGCTCTTCGCACTTTCCGCATTTCCGGCAGTTGGACGCTCTCTCCTCTTCCTTCATACGGCCGTAGCGCCAGCGGGCGGCGCCCTTGTCGCCGTACATATGGTAGGTGTTCCAGATCGAGAAGTTGCCCGGGATATTGACTCCGAAGGGGCACGGCATGCAGTAGCGGCAGTCGGTGCAGCCGTTTTTGACGCTGTTTAAAATATTTTGTCTTACCTGCCATACGGCGTCAAGTTCTTCTTCGGTGAGGGGCTTAAAATCAATTACCGTGCCGAGGTTATCTCTTACCTGTTCAAGCGTTGACATTCCGGAAAGGGTATGTTTTACGCCGGAACGGGAGATGGCGAAGCGAATAGCCCAGGAAGCGACCGACCAGTCGGGGCGGAGTCGTTTGAACGGCTCGACAATGTCGTCCGGAAGATTCGCCAGAGTTCCGCCCTTTACCGGCTCCATGACGATGACCGGGATATTCAGGGATTTTGCGAGGTCAACTCCCTTGTCTCCCGCCTGTTCGTCTATATCCATATAGTTGTATTGAAGCTGGCAGAATTCGACCCAGTCTTCGGTGACATGCTTTTC
This sequence comes from Clostridiales bacterium, assembly GCA_012841635.1. Lineage (GTDB taxonomy): Bacteria > Bacillota > Clostridia > Oscillospirales > CAG-272 > JAAZGC01. The sequence goes on from DUUJ01000040.1 coordinate 2,074, forward strand.
AAAAACTTCGTAACTGTCGTGGAAAGAGAAGCCTATATGGCGGACGCGGCCTTTTTTCTTTTGCTTTAACAGCCATTCGACGGCGCCGATCTCCTTCGCTTTGTCAAAGGTGCCCTGGCTCATCGAGTGGAGAAGATAGAAGTCGATATAATCGGTTTTCAGCTTCTTTAACTGATCGTTAAATATCTTATTCAGGTCTTTTTCCCCTTCGTTTACCGACCAGAGAGGCATTTTGGTCGCGACATAATACGAATCGCGCGGAAGCCGCGAAAGATAGTCGCCCATAAAAGGCTCGCTTCTTGCCCCTAAATAAAAATATGCGGTATCAAAATAGTTGACTCCGGCGTCGCGGGCTTCATCGAGCATAAGGGTCGCGAGTTCGGCGTCGATCTCTTCGCCTTTCATCGGCAGCCTCATGCAGCCGAAACCGAGAGCCGAGACCTTTTCGCCGCACATTTCGTTATATAACATGTAATTTACCTCCGAATACAATTTTAGTTGGCTTATGGGTTGATTATACCATAAAAATACCGCCGTGTAAAGATTTTTCCGAAAAACTAATTTTCTTTACAAATCGCCGGATACCGATGCGGACAAATCAAACGCGGCGGATAATGCTGAAATAATTAATGTATATATATGCATTAATTCCGGGAAGTTCCGTATAATTAAGCCTTTAACCGCCCCGGTCTTATTTTTGCATAAAGTCATTGTTTTTTTTCGGGCGGTATGATATAATATAATTGGAAACATACGACCTGCACGCAACGTGCCGCGCCATGTGAAAGGAAGGTAACATGTCCGTATTCAAACACATCAAACCGGAGCAGCTGCCTCTCAACCTTTTCAACGCAATCGGGAACGAGTGGATGCTCATTTCGGCAAAGGACGAAAAAACCGGCAGCTTCAATACCATGACGGCATCATGGGGCGGAGCCGGAGTGCTCTGGGGACGCCCGTTTTTCGTCTGCTATATCCGCCCGCAGCGCTATACTTACGAGTTCGCCGAAAAAACCGATCTTATCTCACTCAGCTTTTTCGAGGGAGAGGAAGGGCGGAAGATACTCACTTTCTGCGGAAACAATTCCGGCAGAGACTGCGACAAGACAGCCGAAACCGGGCTCAAACCAATATTTGACAAAGAAGGCTTCGTTTATTACGAACAGGCAAAATACTCCCTTTTCGGCAAAAAACTCTACATTCACGACCTGAAACCGGAAAACTTCATCGATTCCGCAATACCGAAAATTCATTATAAGGCTTCCGACTACCACCGCGCATATATCTGCGAAATAACCGATATACTCGAAAGAAACTGACAGACGCAGAGCCGTCTTTTGATAAAAAACACAGGAAGGAATTAATGTTATGAATCTTCGCGCTCCTTCGATACCGCTTATTACGGTGGACCCGTATTTTTCCGTCTGGTCGCCGACTGATAAGCTTTACGACAGCGTTCCGGTTCACTGGACCGGCAAGCCGAACACCCTTCGCGGAACCGTTTATATAGACGGCGAGGGATATCGGTTTATGGGGCTTTCCGACCTGCCCGTGATCGAACAGACGGGCTGCCGGATCAACGCGCTCAGCACCAAATACAGATTCGAAAACGAGAAGATCTCGCTTCAGGTCACCTTCACAACGCCTCTGCTTCCCTATGACCTGCAGCTGATGAGCCGTCCGGTGTCGTATATGCGGACCGAATGGGAACCGCTCGACGGCAGGACGCACAGCGTCTCGATAAGCGTAGAGGCGACGGAAGAGCTTTGTCTCAACCTGCGCGGGCAGTCTCCGGTCGATACCGAGATAGTCCGTTTCAACGAAGAGGACACGGTTTTGGGCGTCCGTATCGGAAACACCGTGCAAAAGCCGCTTCACTGCTCCGGCGACGACATCCGCATCGACTGGGGCTGGTTCTATCTCGCGGTCACCGGCGAAAACGCCGCCGTAAGCTGCGGGGAATATAAAGACAAAGACGGAACTATGACGTCGGTCAAAGCCGTCAGCGGCGGCCGCGAAGCCCTCTTTGTCTTCGCGTATGACGATATCGAATCGATCATGTATTTCGGCCGTCCGCTCAAGGCTTACTGGCGTAAGAGCGGCTTTGATATAAAGGAAGAAATACTCCGCGCCTGCGCCGCATACGGCGATTACCTTTACGGCGCCTGCCAGGCTTTCTCCCGCTCCCTGCTCTGCCACGCGCTTGAAGACGGCGGCGAGGAATACGCCGATATCTGCTCTCTTGCCTACCGCCAGACCTGCGCCGCGCACAAGCTGGTATACGACGAAAACGGCGAGACGCTGTTTATCTCGAAAGAATGCTTCTCGAACGGCTGCGCCGCGACCGTCGATATCTCTTATCCTTCTATGCCGCTCTTCCTCTGCTACAACCCCGAGCTTATAAGAGGCATGATGCGCCCGGTATTCAAATTCGCCCGCTCGGATGACTGGAAATTCGATTTCGCGCCGCACGACTGCGGTCAATATCCGCTTCTGAACGGTCAGGTCTACGCAGACTCGATAGAAAATCAGATGCCGGTAGAAGAAAGCGGAAATATGCTGCTGCTTGCGGCAGCGGTTTCGATAGCCGACCGGGACGCGAGCTTTGCCGCGGAAAACATGGATCTTCTGTCCAAATGGGTGGAATACCTGGTCGAATACGGCGAAGACCCCGGGCATCAGCTCTGCACCGACGACTTCGCCGGCCATCTTGCGCACAACTGCAACCTCAGCCTCAAGGCAATTATGGGCATCGTCGGATACGCGATTATACTCGACATGACGGGCGATTCCGAGTCATCCGCGTCATATATGGAAAAAGCTCGGCAGATGGCGGCTTCCTGGATAAAGCGCGCCGCAAACGGCGACGGCAGCTATCGTCTTGCCTTCGACCGCCCCGGCACCTGGTCGATGAAATACAATCTCGTCTGGGACAAGCTGTTCGGCACCAACATCTTCCCGCGGGAGGTAATCGAAAGCGAACTCGCATCGAATCTGCGCCGGATGAACCCTTACGGAATGCCGCTTGACTGCCGCAACACCTATACCAAATCCGACTGGCTCGTCTGGACGGCGACTCTGGCCGGCTCCCGCGAGCAGTTCCGGGAATTCATCCGTCCGCTTTGGAAGGCTTATAACTACATGCCCTCCCGCGTTCCGATGACCGACTGGTACGACACCGTCACATCAAAGCAGATCGGATTCCAGCACCGGGCGGTTCAGGGCGGCCTTTACATAAAGCTGCTCGAAGTGTCCGGGAAGATGAAATACCGGTTTAAGAAATGATTACGTGAATTTTAATCCGTCCCTAAAACCCTAACAGGTGTATAATCATAAAATGAAAAAAATATTACATTCAGTTATTTGCGCCGCCCTTGCCGCCGCAGCCGTACTTTTCCTGCTGTCCGGCTGCGTCTTCAGCCGGGCCGTCGAAGGAGATAAAAACGTCCTTCCGCGCACATTCTCGCTCGACGCGGGCGCGCCTTGGATAATCGAGATTGCCGACATCGATCTGGATTGGGCCAGAAACATCAAACACTATATAACACTTGACGAAAGCCTTGAAGACTCCGTTGTGATAACCACTGACGAAAACATTTTCAACTCGCTGAAAGTTGATATCGAAGGAAACACGGTGAAAATCAAGGGCGACCGGGAAAAGCGCTTCGCTCCGTCAGAATTTGAAATCATCATCGGAGTTCCGACGGCTTCCCTTTCGGCAGACGGCGGCTTTGTGATAAACGCATCGATTCCCTCGTCGACACCGGCCAAAAGCCTTGCGCTGACGATAAACGGCGGGGCTGAGATAAACCTCGCCTGCGACATGCTCGAATCGCTGACTCTCGATGTCAACGGCGCCGCAGAAGCAAATCTTGAGGGCAGCAGCAGCGCGCTTAAAGCAAATATCGACGGCGCGGCATCCCTGCACGCCTTCCCTCTGCAGACCGAAACGGCTGAAATAACGATAAACGGAGCCGCGTCGGCGGAAGTCAGCGTTTCCGGCAGTCTCAAAGCCGCTATAAACGGCGCCGGGGATATAAAATATAAGGGAGAACCGCAGGTGGAACAGACAATAAACGGCGCCGGTTCCGTCGTTCCTTACAGCGGATAACCGCCCGGAAAATCCGGATATTTGATATATTTATCGCTTTTCCGCGCCGGACATATCATAACATTACAAAAAAACTATGCAACGGAGGAATATATATGATTTGTGAAATTTTAAAAGACAGAAAGCAGGTAGGCATAAACGCGGCGGAGCTTATCGCAAGAAGGATTAATCTTGCTATCGCCGAATACGGCGAAGCCCGGATACTGCTTTCAACAGGGGCTTCCCAGTTTGAGATGTTCGAGCAGCTTCACCGCGAGCCGGTTGACTGGACCCGCGTCACGATGTTCCATCTTGACGAGTATGTCGGACTTCCGGCGGATCACCCGGCTTCCTTCCGCAAGTATCTGCTTGAGCGCTTTATATACACCCTGCCGATACCGCTTAAAGAGGCTGTTTTGATAAACGGCGAGGGCACCCCCGAAGAAGTCGCGCAAAGAATAGCCGTCCTCTCGGCAAAATTCCGCGAAAAGCCGATCGATGTCGGCGTTATCGGCATCGGTGAAAACGGTCATATAGCGTTCAACGACCCGCCGGCGGATTTTGAAACCGAGGAAGTTTTCATAACGGTCAATCTCGACGACCGCTGCAAAGCCCAGCAGGTCCGCGAGAAGTGGTTTGCCTCTCTCGGCGACGTGCCGTCTCAGGCGATCACGATGGCTCCGAAGGCCATCATGACCTGCCGCACCATTATTTCGGTAGTGCCGAGTCAGGTCAAAGCAGAGGCGATTAAGAAGACCTTCTCGTCGCCGGTCAATCCGACGATTCCGGCAACCATCCTGAAGACCCATCCCGACTGGACGCTTATTCTCGACACCGAATCCGCTTCGCTCATTTACGCAAGCTGAACAAGCCGAATTGAAAAAACCGCCTTCAGGGGCGGTTTTTTTATCGATATGTTTGAGTTTAACCGGCGCTTCTGCGGAGCGGCGTCACTTCGCAGGCGCGCATCAGCATTGCGGCGGCTTCGGCGCGGCTCATCGTTCTTGTCGGGTTTACGTTTGATTTTGAATCAAGCGAAAGCGCTCCGACAACGGCAAGTCCCTCGACTGCGGCGCGGCAGTTTTCCGATATATTATCGAGGTCCTTTATTTCTACATCTATCTCAATGGTCGGGGATATGCCCCTATAAATAAGGTATTTCCAGAGCGCCGAAGCCGCCTGCTCGCGGGTCATGACTGCGTCCGGCCTGAATCCGTAATAATCGTAATCGATAATCCCCATATTTACCGACCAGTAAATATAGCTTGATCTGGCGTCGGTCTTCTGAACATCTTTAAGCCAGCTCTGTCCGGCAAACCATCCGGCGTTTCCGCCGGCGCAGAGACAGAGCATCCTTGCAAAGTCGCCCCGGGTCAGTTTTGCATCCGGAGAGAGTTTGCCGTCCTTATAAAGCCCTGCCGTGATTCCCCAGGCGGCAGCGCGGCGCAGAAGTATTTCATCCGGTCGGTCCTTTATGTCGGCTGCGCCGGGAAATGCAAGCGTTCCTTCGATAAGCTTTGCGAGAGCCGAATGACCGCTTCGGGTGGGACGCGGGGCGGCATTGTCCGAAGAAGATGCGGCGTCGAGCATACGGTCCTGCGAAAGCACCGATTGGATATCGACCAGATAAAGATCTCTCCAGCCGTAATATCTGTATGCCGAAAGCGCCGTATTCATATGAGATATGTATTTCTCTCCGAGAGCCCGGAGGTCAAGGCGGCTCTGACCCGACATAAGCGCGTTAAGGCCGGCGTAAGGATTATAAACATTCGTGATGACTACCTTCCCCGCCGTGCTGCGCTTCATTATATATGACAGTATCAGCGAGATATTGCCGGTGTAATTTTTTGCCGCCGCCCAGACCGGGTTTGAATATTCAAGGTCGGCCGAGAGCTGCTTCACCGCCGCGCCGGACTTTTTATAAGCGGCGCTGTCGGTGTTTTTGCCGTAAACATCGGTGATAAAGTCGGCTAAGGTAAATTCGTAGCCGAGCGACTCGATCGACGCGTCTGCCGCTTCGCGGAAAGCGTTAAGGAAATCGTTTGCCCCGACGCTTATGATAATGTAAGAAGCTTCTTTTATAAGATCATCGAGCGCGCCGGTATTAAGGGCATCGACAAGGCTTTTCGAGGTGCCGCCTTCAATCCCCCATGTTTCCTCTTCGGCTCCCAACGATTTCGAGACAAGCGCGCTCATCCGCTCCCTCTGGGGGGAGTTAAGTCCGTTTCCGTTGATAAGGTCATCGCCCAGATAAAGTACGGTGAAGCGGGGTTCGCCGGTATTCTCCCCCTTTGCCGAAAGAGGCGGGCAAAGCGCATTCAATGATACACTGAGCAGGATCAGCAGTATATATATCCGTTTTTTTGCAGTCATGACAGAGATTTTCCGATTCTTTTGTATTTTGGCAGGTTTACAGATAAAAATTTACAATTGTCGGCGATATCATACGGAGTTTTCGCCGATACCGTTTGTATATGATATTTTACCACTCCGAAGCGAATAAATCAATAGTAATATTTGACGAATTTTTACAAATCGGCGCCGCGCGGAAAAGATTTTTATTCCGAAAATGCTTGACAAGCCGGCTGCGGAGTGATATACTATATATTACCTATCGGATATTTTCATCATACCGAGCGATATTCCCCGCGTGGTTGTTTTGGCGCGGGATATTTAAACTGCCTTACGGATTTTTCACAGCGGAGCTTTTTTCCTTCTCCGCCTAAGAGGATTTTATGAACATTCGATTGAAGGCGGCGCTTACTGCCGCACTTATGATACTGACCGTCTTTCTTCCGATTTTTTCTCATACGGCTTACGCCGGGGAAGCGGACGGCAGCGACACCGAATTTGCCCGCAGCATAATAAACAGCGGAGCGGGAGCCCCCGACCGTTTTCTCGCGTCCGCTTATCCGGAATACGAAAGCATTCTTCTGAGCCATACAGGAACTATCACAGCCGGCGCTTCCGATCTTTACGAAGCGGCGCTGATGCTTTACGACTGGATGGTCTATAACGTAACATACGCTTACGGACATTTCGGAGCCGAGTCCATCGGCGATATCTTTGAAAAGAAAATCGGAAGCTGCACCGACTTCAGCTACGCTTACATGGCGTGGCTCCGCTACAACGGCATCCGCGCGTGGTGCGCCAGCGGAAGCTATTATTCCGGTTCGTACCGCTGGGATCACACCTGGTGCGTCGCTGAAATAGGCGGAGTCGAGTATGTCTTCGACCCGGAAGTTCAGAATTACAACTATGTCAGAACCGGCGTAATGAGCCACACGAAATTCTGCGTCGATCCCGATAAGGCAGCGGCGAATTATGTCGGATCCTCCGCCCGTTATTTCAATTATGACAGCGGAGATAAATCAAATACCGCCGTCGATTACAAATCTCCCGCGCCGGCAGAAACTCCGTCTTATGAAACCGCTCCGGAAAACTCAGTTGAAGTTCCGGTTGATCCCGAGGTCGTATTCAGCTACCCGGGCTGGGAGGTCCTCACCGAAGAAGACTTTTCCCGGATAGAAGCGCCTGCGCCTTTCGAAGAGGCTGCGGTTTATTCGGCCCCTGCCCCGGTTCCCGTCATATCCGCGGCTCCTTCACGGCTGTCGTATAAAGACGTCCCGCTTGATTACGAATTCATCGAAGGGATCGATTTTGTCAGCTGCCTGAAGCTTATGAACGGAACCGGAGAAAACACATTCGAGCCGAACGGCGGAATAACCCGGGGCATGCTGGTGACGGTTCTGGGAAGGCTTGCGCAGATAAACCCGGACGATTACATCAATGCCGACGGCGGCTGGTCCAGGTTCGCGGATGTGCCGGCGGAAAGCTGGTACTCCCCTTACATCGGCTGGGCGGCAAAGAACGGGATTGTTTTAGGTTACAGCGACGGCAGCTTCAAGCCCGACACGGTTGTAACCCATCAGCAGTTCTATGTTGTCATGAAGCGATATATGGAAGCCAATCTTTTCCGGTTCGCCGAAGTCAAAACAGACGGCAGCGCGTATCCGGATTTTGACCAGGTTGATTCCTGGGCTCAGGATGCCGCTCTGCTCTGCGGCGCAACCGAAATAATCCCCTCGACGGACGGCAGGCTGAATCCGTTCAGCACACTGAGCCGCGGAGAACTTGCTCATTCAATAATGAAGTACTGTGTTTTCGCCGAAAAATTGCAAAACTGAAAACAAAATCAACGTAAGCGGCATGCGGCGGCAGAACCATACGCACGCCGCTGCTTTTTTATGCCGAAAGACAACAATTATTTAAATAACACAATAACGGTGCGGAATTAATCATGGAAAAAAAGAACCACAATGCCCTGCTCAAAACCATCAGCCGTTCCCTTATAGTCATCGCTATGGCCGCCGTCCTGGTCGCGATACCCGAAATGCAGATGCGCGCCTTTCTTTCGGCGGAGCTTGCAGCCGTTGAGGAATCTTCCCGCCGGGCGGGAGAAGCCGCCGCCGCGGCAAGAGCGGAAGACACCCCCTACTCAAGGCGCATGCTGGAAATAGCCAAGCTGGAAGCGCAGGAAGCTTTCTACCAGAAATACAAATACCGCAATGAATTTCATTATTACGGTCAGTTTTATGAGATGTATCAGCAGGTGTATAAAGCCGACACGATATTTATCGGCACCTCTCATGCTTCTCACGGAGTGAACCCGAAATACATCGAAGAGGCTTATTCCGGCAAGGGAGACCGCAGTTTCTTCAACTTCTCGCTGAACGGTTCAAATCCCGGATACTATGTCGAGTGGTATAAGTTCTTCAAGGAATCCGGCTACCCGAAGCCGCGAACCATCGTCTACTGCGTCGATTGGTTCATGACCGATCTCGGCTGGCTCTGGCGCCGTAAAGAATTCGACTCGAATTACGACTGCCCGCAGTATATAGCAAAGCAGCTTAAAAAAGCCGAGGAAAAGGCCATCGCCGAGGCGCTTGAAACGCCGGAAGAAACGGAAGCGCCGGCAGAACCTGAGACAACGGCGGAAACGGCTTCCGTTTCCGATTCGGGAGAGGAAAAGGCGTGGTTTACTCTCGAAGGTCTGCTTACCAAATTCATGAACAGCATGATGATAATCCACAACCGCGACCGGATCCCCGAAATGGTCAGCTCCTGGTTTGACGTCAAGGGAGATGAAACTGCAGCCGAAACCACCGCCGCCGAGACCGCTGAAGAAGAGCTGCCGCCGCTGCCGGTATATACCCATAACGAAGGGATAGTCGACGGTACCGGAATACTTACCGATTCCTACTACAAAGGCTATATCACCTGGGAAGCTTATTATGACGGCTGGACAAATACGCAGAATTATCAGGAATATCCCGGTGAATGGGACTCGTTCGTATGGCTCGTCGAACAGTTCCAGAAAGAGGGGATCGAGGTTATATTTATCCAGGTTCCCGAATATGTTCCGGGGCGCCGGGTTCCCGGCAAGCGCGATATCGAAGCAAACGAACGGCTTGAGGACTTCGCCTGGGAACACGATATCCCGTTTATAAACTACAATGCCGAGGAAAGCGAGCTCAACTCAAATCCGGATTATTTCAGCGACTGGGGACACATGAACGAAGTCGGTTCGACCAACTTCTCAAAGATACTGATAAAAGACCTCGAAAAAGTCTTTAAAAACTGAGCATCGCCCGGAACCAAAGCCTGACCGGAACCGTACCGCCGCAACTTCGCAAAGGAGCATTGCCATGCCGGAAAAATACAGCTGCAACATAAAAGACCTTATAAAGGAATTCTCGCTTGAACCGCTTTATATGCCGCCCGGAGAGTGCATTATCTACTCGATGGACTTAAACCGCCCCGGTCTTGCCCTGACCGGTTTTACCGGGCATTTCGACAACAAGCGGGTTCAGATATTCGGCAGAAGCGAACACCAGTATCTCGAGGAGCTGCCGCCGGATGTGCGCATCGCTCATATCGAAAATTTCATGAAACTGAAGCCGCCCGCCCTGATATATTCAACTTCGCTCGTGCCGAGCGAGGGACTTATCGAGTGCGCAAAGAAATATCAGATACCGGTGCTCAGCTCGGCGGACGATACTTCGGATCTTTTCGCCATGGTGCTCTCCTTCCTGCACGTCCGGCTGGCGCCGCGGATCACCCGCCACGGCGTTTTCGTCGAAGTTTACGGCGAGGGTATTCTCATTTTGGGAGACAGCGGCATCGGCAAGAGCGAAACGGCTATCGAGCTTGTCAAGAGAGGCCACCGCCTTATCGCCGACGACGCGGTCGAGATAAAGAAGGTTTCGGCAAAAACCCTCGTAGGTTCGGCGCCGGATTTAATAAAATATTATGTCGAGCTGCGAGGCATCGGCATCATCGATGTACGGCGGATATTCGGAGTCGGCGCCGTCAAGGACACCGAAAAGGTCGACATGATAATCACTCTCGAGCCGTGGGTTCAGGGAAAGATGTACGACCGCATCGGCGGGGAGTCGGAATATATCGAAATCATGGGGATAAAAATCCCGATGACGACGATACCGGTGAAGCCGGGCCGCAACCTGGCCGTGATTCTCGAAATCGCCGCGATGAACAACCGTCAGCGGCGGATGGGCTACAATACCGCCGATGAATTTAACAAGAAACTGATAGAAAGCATGGAAGCGCAGAGCGCGGAGACTTTATGAATTAACTGCCCTCCCGGGACACCGGGAGGGGTTGTTTTTTGGTGTTATTTCACTAATATTTTTTGTGCATCTATCCAATCTTGGAATTTTTTCGTAAAGATATTGACAACTCATTCCGGTTGGAATATAATTAAATTGTCTTAAGACAGCAGCGCGAAGTTTTAAAAGAACATAACCTGCCGCTTAAAACATGGTTATACAGAAGTTATTCCGTTCGGTTGTTTTTTGTGGGGAGGTACTTTTATGAAACTCAAAAAGCGCATACTCAGCTTCCTTTTAATCGCGGTTCTCTTAACTTCGATGATTCCCGGCGCCGTTTATGCCGACGAAGGCAGTTTCGACAACTTCAAGGCTTCCAAAATCTGGAACAACGATGTCTTCGGAGACGTCGCGTCTTCCGACTGGTTCTTTGAAAACGTAAAGACGGTTTTCAAGCTCGGGCTTATGGTCGGAAAGAGCCAGGGCAGATTCGACCCGGAAGGCAGCGTTACCGTTGCCGAGAGCATTACCATCGCCGCCCGCCTGCGCTCGACATATACCGGTGACGGCCACAAGTTTGAAGCGACCGACCCGTGGTATCAGGCTTATGTCGATTATCTAAGCAAATACGGAGTCAAAAACACCGGAGTCGATTACAACGACCCGGCTCCCCGCGAAGTTTTCGCGTATATTCTCGTAAGCGCGCTTCCCGGCTCGGCGCTTGAAGCGAAAAATACCGTTGACGACGGCATGATTCCCGATGTTCCGTCAAACGGAAAATACTCGGAGTATATCTACAAGCTTTACCGCTCCGGCATAGTCGTCGGAAACGACGCGGCCGGAAATTTCGCGCCGAAATCGAATGTCAGGCGCTGCGAAGTCGCCGCGATAATCGGCAGAATAGCGATTCCGGAACAGCGCCGGTCGGTTGAATTAAAGGCGGCGGTGAAAGCCGAAGAAACAAAAGAACCCGCGACTTCATCTTCCCCGTCGCTTAAAATCACTTCCATGACGAAAATCACCGAACCGATATACAGCGATCTCGGCGTTTTCAGAGAAGGTTATATGGCGGTCAAAAAAGGCAGTCTGTGGGGATATATTGATATAACCGGAAAAGAAGTTGTGTCCCCTCAATACTATAACTGTACCTCGGTAAGAAACGGGTATGTGCTCGTCGCTGACGGTTTTCGTGACGGGACATACAACGTAAAGCTTTTGAAGGACTTCAAGGAAGTCAAATGCCTGACCGAATATCGCTACGATTACGAACACGGCAAATATGTTTCGGAACCGTTATGGCTGACCGAAGATGAATTCGACGACATCACGTTCGGCGAACATGCGATGATGATCGGCAGCAGTCCTTATACTTATGACGGCGAATACATCTCGGTTAAAAATCCGGAAGTGCTCCGTCCCGCCGGCGCTGAATATGCCGATACATATAAAATTTTCGATATGATCGGCGGCGAAATCAACGGAATAATTCCGATGTGCGCTTATTCCGACGCATACTATCAAATTCCGCCGGAAAACGCCCGGGTGCCCAAAGTATTTCATATGGACCTTAAGGGCAATATAGTCAAAACCTTTGATTCAAATCCCAAAGCGTATGCGATTATGGATTCCGAAGGAAATTATACCGTTCCCGCCGAACGCTCGATCGTTTATGCATCCGCTCAGGAAAACGGATTTCGGATAGTTGAGGAAGGCTACCGCTTATATGCCAAAACGTATATTCAGACTGTCTACACCGGGTTAAAATTAATCAACGAGAAAGGCGAATGTATAATCGGACCGCTCGACGCCTTACCTTATTACTGGACTAGCACAGGAAAATATCTTGCCGACGGCATCCTGAAGGTTTTCGACAATAATTTACATAAATTCGGCGTTTACAACACTTCCGGAAAGCTGATCGTCCCTTTCTCATTCGACGACATTACAAGATCCTCTTTCAGCAGGTTTATTTATGCCGAAAAGGACGGTGTCAGCTATATTTTTGATTCGACCGGAAAAATGTATGATATACCTATTCCCGAATCATGCGGCGAAGGCAAGATTAAAGATTATGGCTTATCCGGAGACATAATCTGGCTCAGCGTCGGCAAATCGAACGAGCACACCTGGCTTATCGCATACAACAAAGCAGCTGACAGCTTTGAAATCGTCGACGGCTCCGTCGATGTCGGCATTGTAAGCAGCATATACGAAGGTTACGCGGCTTATGCCGGTCCTAAAGGCAAAATCGGCATAATGAAGATAACGATAGGGTGATAAACACCTGCGGTCAAACTTTAACAGTCCATTAAAAATCACAGCGACAGACCTTAAACGTCTGCCGCTGTTTTTTCATTGATACCGGCTCAGAATATCCCTATCTCAGTGTATGCGATCTCAGCATCCCCGCCGGATTTGAACTCAACGCGGTATCTGTCGGCGGGTTTGACCGGCGCTTTGTAATAGACGGCGCCTTCGGGACCGTATTTGATAACCCGCTCCGGCTCGGCGGAGGAATACCCGTTTTTTTCAAATGCGGCGGCGACTCCGTTTACGCTGACGGCGACGCTTTCGGGAGAACCGGCTGCAAATCCTATGATCACCTCGGCGGAGGCGTTTTCTCTCGCTTTGCCTATGTCGATATCGAGGACGGCGCTCTCGCCTGCCGAAAGTCTGACAGGGAGCGGCTTACGGCGCCCGTGACCTCTCGGTGCGATATCTTGGAAAGTCAGCACATGGCGGTATGGGCGCTTCATCGCCGCTTCAAGGCTTCCCGCGGTCTTGTTGACTTCGTCCATATCTGTGGAAACAGAATCGGGATTTATGAAATAATTGAAAAGATACATCGAATCGGCGCCGCGGGAGAGATATCTGACAGCGTATCCTCTTGCGACGGCGGGGGTGCAATACGTCTCGTCAGACGGACGGCAGCAAAGGATCTCAATTCCGGCGGCAAGCTCGACGCCTTTCACTTTGGATTTCCATTCTTCAGAAGGCATATCGCTGTCGGAAGTTTCCCAGCGCGGGGTGTAACAAACGAGGTCGACAAGTTCCTCTTTTACCCAATTAACGATGTCAAAGCCGTATATCAGGTTCTGGGCGATATCCGGCATAAGCCGGAAGCCGAGGCGAATTTTGTGTCCCAACTGCTTCCCTCTTTCTTCAGTCATTTCTCTGACGGCGCGGACGAAACCGGTCATTATCTCAACTCTGTCGGGGCAGTTTTCGATGTCGAAGCAGGTTATCTCCCTCTGGAAATCAAGTTCAAGTCCGTCGGGGTCGTAGCGCCAAAGCTGCTCTTTTATGTAATCGAGCATTTTTTGACGCACTTCGGGGACGGAGTAGTCGAAGCAATAGCGGAAGTAGCCGTATTTATCGCCGATTACCCAGCCTTTTTCCCGGGCTTCGTAAAAGAAATCCGAGCGCAGAAAGCTTGCCGGATCATCGGGTTCGTGGCAGTCGTTCATGCGGATGGTCAGCCAGCCGGAAAGTCCGATTTGGCGAAGACGGCGGAGCCAAACTTCATAGGGGTCTATCGAATATTCGGAGTTGAGCTTATATATTCCATTGTAAAGGTCTTTATAATCGACTTCAACGCCGTTTTCGATCTCCTGCTCGTATTTGTCGGCGTAATCGCTCCAGATCTCGCTTTTCGCTGCGGAATACTGGCAGAAGATGTTCAGCAGAACGTCGGTGATGAGTGTGTCTTTGTAGATATCGACGAAGGGATACAGCAGCTCCTCGCTGACCTTTTCTTCTTCGGAGACGCGGTTCAGAAACGGCGTCACGACCGAATTGATGTCAATGTTGGTGTAAAATCTGCGTTTCATGCGATTACCTCTCTTCATTATGTTTTTATGCTTGATAAATTCCAATCTCTGCGTAGACAAGTTCGGCATCTGCGGCGGCTTTCAGCTCGACGCGGTATTTGTCGGCGGGTTTTACCGGCGCTCTGTAATAAACAGTTCCGTCGGGACCGTAATAAATTCGCCTGTCCGGTTCGGCGGACGGATATTCGGTTTCGGTGAAATCTGCCGCATCGCCGTTTGCGAAGACGGAGATGTTTTCCGGCGAGCCGGATGTAAAGCCTAATATCAGCTCGGCGGAGGCGTTATCTCTCGCTTTGCCGATGTCTATATCAAAGGCGGCGTTTTCTCCCGATTTAAGTTTTATCGGCAGCGGCTTCCATCGCCCGTAACCTCTCGGAGATATGTCCTGGAAAGTGACCGCATGGCGGTAGGGATGCTTAATCGCTTCTTCAAGGCTGCCTGCCGTCTCATTGACCTGCTGTATATATTTTGCGCGCGAATCGATATTGCCGGGATCGATATAATAATTATACAGGTACATCGAATCGGCGCCGCGGGAGAGGTATCTTACGGCGTATCCTCTTACGACGGCGGGGGTGCATCTCGTTTCGACCGACGGACGGCAGCAGAGAATCTCGATGCCGGCGGCAAGCTCAACTCCCTTGACTTGTTCTTCCCATTCTTCCGACGGCATATCGCTGTCCGATGTTTCCCACCGCGGAGTGTAGCAGACGAGGTCGACAAGTCCCTCTTTTGCCCAATTTACGATGTCAAAGCCGTATATCAGGTTTTGCTCAATATCCCGCATCAGCCGGACGCCGAGGCGGATTTTATGCCCTAACTGCCGCCCTCTTTCTTCCGTCATTTCGCGGACGGAGCGGACGAAGTCGGTCATTATCTCTATCCTGTCGGGGCAGTTTTCGATGTCGAAGCAGGTTATCTCCCTCTGGAAATCAAGTTCAAGTCCGTCGGGGTCGTAGCGCCAAAGCTGCTCTTTTATGTAGTCGAGCATTTTTTTCCGCACTTCGGGGACGGAGTAGTCGAAGCAATAGCGGAAGTAGCCGTATTTATCGCCTATCATCCAGCCTTTTTCCCGGGCTTCGTAAAAGAAATCCGAGCGCGCAAAGAAGGTCGTCTCATCGGGGCTGTGGCAGTCGTTCATGCGGATCGAGAGCCAGCCGGAAAGTCCGATTTGACGAAGACGGCGAAGCCAGACATCAAAAGGATCTATCGAATATTCGGCGTTGAGCTTATAGATGCCCCTGTATAATTCCCTGTAATCGACTTCGACGCCGTTTTCGGTTTTCTGCTCGTATTTGTCGGCATAATCGTTCCATATTTCGCTTTTTGTCGCGGAATATTGACAGAAGTTATTCAGGAGAACATCGGTTATCAGGGTGTCTTTATAGATGTCAACGAAGGGATACAGAAGCTCTTCGCTTACATTCTCCTCTTCGGAGACGCGGTTCAAAAACGGTGTCGTGACCGTATCGATATCGATGTTGGTGTAGAATCTGCGTTTCATGCGGTTACCTCCATTTTTAAATTAAAATAAGTATAGCACAGGCATTGCCGAATGTCAACATTATTCGGTATTCTGCACCAATCCGAAAATCTGACGTTTTTTGTGAATATCCGCAATAACAAAAAGCCGGGGCGTCTCGGCTGATTTGAGATTATCCCCGGCAAAGCGGCATTAAACTGCGATTTTTTCAAAAGGTAAAGTCACGGTCAAATATATTGATATGGTTATACAAATTCAGTTTACCTGCTTCCACTCGTAGACATAATTTGTACCCATAGATACTCCCATGTAGAATTTGGTGCGCAGCGCGATTCGGCTCCCCTCGCTGCCGGATCCGATTGTTGCCGTAAGCGTTTCGCTGTAAGAAGTCGGATTGCCGTTGACATCAAGGACAAAGTGATATTTGTTGTCTTCATTAACAAACACCTTTGCCCCCCTTGTAACCGCACCGGGACCTAAATCCCACTCATCAAAATCCGCGCTTGCGGCACTGGAAAACGCAAGTTTAACCACATCATTTTGCGTTGTGTTAAATGATAAATTCAATGAAACCGGTTCATCCGGGTAAATAATCTGCGGCATGCCGGAAAATACGGCTTGTACGCCCAATGTTCCTTTAAGTCCCTGGCCGTATGGATCATCTCCTTCATATGTCACGCTTGCGCTGTAAGAACCGCTTGAATATCCATGTCTTACAATATATGCCGGGTGCGCGTCCGAGGCTGCCCAATCCTCGGCATTCTCAAAGTCCAAAGTTTCGACCAGTACCCAGGCATAGGTCGGATCGTATTTATACGGCTCTTTGATATATCCCATATCGCGCATATATTGCCAAAATCCGCTGTAATCTTTCTTTTCGCCCCAATATATCCATTGATCTATGGCTTTTACCAGTTCCTCATCCGAAATTGTTGCCGCAACATCTTTGTCCATAACCCCGAGTACTGTCGATTTCAGCTTATAAAGGCGAGCCAGGCGATCTCCTATGTTGAAATTACTCAGATTCTTTTCGATTCCGAAATAATCACGGTAATTGGAAGCTCCCAGCAAGTTCTGCTTTTTCAGTTCCGCAATAAAGAGTTCTTCTTTCCACTGTATGTTTGATATTTCGTAATCGGATATTTTTCGTTCATCAAAATGACGTTTCAGATAGGTCATTGCGTTTGAAACGATACGATCTCTTTCCGACTGAGACAGATCGCTTTCTCTTTTGCCGTATTTTTCGCAATACCTTTTAACAACATTGATTTTCATCATGCGTTCGCCGCCGCCGAGAGTGGTGAATATGGCATCAAAATCACCTTCAAGTCCGTTGTCATATCCATATTTCCCCGCGGCATTGCCTATATAGACCTGATACGCTTTCTCGATCTCGTTTTGTGTCCACAAATTTATGCCGGTTTCCATGCTTTCCTTTACGAAAGTCAAAGCCGTATCGGCTAATGCGATTATAGGATCGGCGCCTCTGATCATGCTTGCAATCCCCTGCAGCGCTCCCTCGGTATCTCCTTCGTAAAGAGCCCCGGCAGCAGTGCTTAATCCTCCCGTTACATTTGCAAGAGACGCGAATTTGCCCGGATCTTTTTCCATAACCCTATAGAGGGCTCTGCCGGTAAATTCGATAAGCTGACCGCGAAAATCCTCCATCCCGGCTTGTCCCTGGCTGACTGCATTGGCCATGTTTGCAAGAGTGGAGATGGGGGACATATCGCCTGTATCCAGTTTTTCGCTTTCCAGATAGTTGATAACATCCAGCGCAAGCTGTGTTCTGAGTGAGCTGTTATTGACACCCATAGAGACAAACAGATCTTCATACTGGCGCTGAAGAGAATCAGTCATATTTTTGGTTTGCTTTTGGCTTTCCCATTGAAGTGATGCGAAATTCTTTGCAAAGGTTCTTATCTGCTGGTCCTCAGACGGCCTGCCGAAGCCAAAAAAGCTGAAATGATAGATCTCGGCAGCAGCGGTGCCTTTTTTCAGATCCACATTGTCGGGGAAGAAATATTCCCAATTGCCGTCATAATATACGCCGAAGAACAACTCTTCTGCCGCAATGTCCTTTTGCAATTCTTCCGGGATCCGCAGTGTTATCTGAACAGCTCCGCCCAATCTCACATTCTCATTGTTTTCCATTGTAATTTCAACGGGCGTTCCGTATAATTCAAAATCCGAACTTTTGTATGCCTCGCTTTCGGATTCTGACAACACCCGCATATACAGCCTGCCGTCTTCCAATGTGTTTGCCGGAATATCAAGCTGCCAGCCGGTTTTTTTCAGGTTTCCGACTTTATAACCGCGATCGGTTTTTATCGTCTGTTCCACAGCGGCGCCGTCATGATACGGGTCTTTCCCCCCGAACAACAGACGCAATAAAAACAGATTGCCGACAATCGATACCAATACAATGGCAGCCACGGCAATTATGATCTTCATAGCCGGTTTATTCTTTTTTAAAGCAGCGGTCCTTGTATTGTTCGCAGCTCGCGGGGGTGAAGACGGTGCCTGACCGGAAGGCACGGACGCTTTCGTGCCGCATACGGAGCAGAACTTAGCCTCCAGGTTCAGTCTGGCGCCGCATTTTTTGCAATGTTTATACATAATAAGTCTCCTCTTTGATAAATCTGTAAATAAGTTAAAACCGCAACAAGGCATTCAAGTAATCTTGTTTATCAGGGCGGCGCATAAGCCGTTAAATCAGCTTATATCACATATCAACCCGCGAGCAAAAAACGGACAATTTGTCAAGAACGACAAAACCGGAAAACAAGATTCTGCAAAGCAAAACAATGTCCGGAGTCCTTGACGAGGCAGACTTTTTTGATGGTTCGGCCGGTCATACAACATTATTTAATATCATCGAAGATATAGGAAGAGTTCAACACCTCCTTTTGCTTTCTTATAACTATAACCGATATTTCCGCAGATTATGACTTTTCAGCCGCTTCGGAGCTTATAATTATTATATCACATTAACAATATAATGTAAATATCTCATATAAATTTCATATCTGCATAATTTACAAATATCGGTTGAAATTTTGCCGCATATGAGTACAATAATTATATACGCTTAAAAAACACACTTCCTGCGTTTTTGGTAGATAGTATGAAAAAAAGAAATATATTTTTCCGTCTTGCCGTCCTGCTGCTTGCTCTGCCGCTTGTTTTTGCCCTTTTCTCCTGCGGCGGATCGAAAGAGGACGCCGAGACTTCGACTTCTTCGACTGTCGCTCTGCCGGATGAGGACAGCAAATCGAAGATATCCGACGGGACTTTCAATTATTCCCTTTACAAAACTTTTGCCGAAGTGTCCGAGTATATCGGGAACGACACCGTCGTTATCATCCCGCCCTCGGTCGAAGGGCTTCCGCTGATGTCGATCGGCAAGAGCGCTTTTGAATACAACACGACGATAACCACCGTAATAATGCCGGAATCGCTTACCAACATCGGCAATTACAGCTTCCGCGGCTGCACGAATCTCACTTCGGTAAACTTTCCCGACGGACTTGTCGCCGTCGGCAACTACGCCTTTGTTTCGACCGGGCTTACCGACCTTATCTTTCCCGATTCGCTCACCGTTTTGGGCAAATACTGTTTTGCCGAAACAAAGATAACGAAGCTGACGATGCCGAGATATATAGCCAAGACCAACGACTACATGTTCTGCGGCTGCCCGAATCTCGTCGAGTTTGACCTGCCCGAGTGCATGACTAAGATCGCGAACCGGATGTTCTACAACTGCGACGCGCTGACGGTTGTCACCATTCCTGATTTTGTCACCGAGATCGACGACTACGCTTTTTCCGGCTGCGATTCGCTGACCGACATTTACATCCCGGCGACGGTGACCACATTGGGAGAAGGGGTTTTCATCGGCTCCGACAATCTCACCATACACACCCCCGCGGGCAGCGCCGCCGAAATTTACGCCTCTCATTACAAGATAAGCTGCGACAACAACATCTGAAACCAATCCTCGCCCCGGCGATCCCGGGGTTGTTTTTTTAATGCAAATGGACATAAAGAAAATCGCGCGCAGCCTGCGCATACGCCTGAGCGATGCCGAAATCGCCGAATTTGAAAAAGACTTCGCCCGGCTTGATGAACTATCCGGGATTTTTGCCGATCTTCCTTCGTATATCTCGAATATACCGGAAAATCCCGACTCCTTCAGCGGCGCCGCTCTCCGGCCGGATGAACCGAATGACGGACAGACCATGGGCAGAGACGAGCTTCTGGCTAACGCTCCGAAGCTGAGTAAAGATAAGACTATGGCCGCCGTGCCGAGGACAGTGTGAAATGGATATCACGAGAATGACGGCGGCGGCGCTTTCAAAAGAGCTTGCATCCGGAAGGCTCAGCTCTGTCGAGCTTGTTTCGGCTGAGCTGCAAAGAATAGCCGACAAAAACGGAGAGACAAACGCCTTTATAACCGTCTGCGCCGACGAGTCGCTTAAAGCCGCGGGAGAAGCGGACAGACGCCGCGCCGACGGCCGGGTTCTTTCCTATCTTGACGGAATCCCGATCGCCGTAAGTGATAACATAATGACTAAAGGCGTAAAAACCACCTGCGCGTCAAAGATGCTGCAGGATTTCATCCCGCCGTATGACGCGGCTGCTGTCGAGAAGCTTAAATCGGCGGGGCTTGTTATAATCGGAAAGACGAACCTTGACGAATTCGCGATGGGAAGTTCGTCCGAAGCTGCGGCAGCGGCTGCTGATTTTATGACGCCGCTGGCTTTGGGCTCCGACACCGGCGGCTCTTTGCGGCAGTCTGCCGGTTTATGCGGAGTTTACGGCTTTCGCCCGACTTACGGCGCGGTTAGCCGGTACGGTCTTGCCGCCGCTGCTTCCTCGATGGACACCGTCGGCGTCATGGCGCGGTCGGTAAGAGACATCCGTCTGCTGTGCGATATAATTTACGGCGGAGACATCCGGGATGCATCTTCAATAAACATTAAGCTGACGGAAGGCGGAAAGCCGGATTTTTCATCAATGAGCTTTGCTCTGCCGGATGAACTTTTTGCGAACGCCGGGAAGAATGCAATTTCTGCCGCGGAAGAAACGGCGGCGAAGCTGGCGGCGCTTGGAATGACGAGAAAAACTTTGTGTCTGTCTTCTTTGAAATACGCGCCTGCCGCATATATAATAATCTCCTGCGCCGAAGCGGCGTCGAATCTCGCCCGCTTCGACGGGGTGGGTTACGGCTATCGTTCCGAAGAATATGACGGTATAAACGAGCTTTTCGAAAACACCCGCGGGGAGGGCTTCGGGCAGGAAGTCAAACAGCGGATTTTGCTCGGAGGCTGCGCGCTTTCGGCGGATTTCAAGGAGAAGTGGTTTTTTAAGGCGAATGCTGCCCGGGCGCTTATAAAAGCCGAGCTTGACGAGGCTTTGTCCGACATAGATATTATCGTATCTCCGACTTCGGCGAATCCCGCGGGGAATAAAACTTCCGGGAATATCTTCGACACGGATATAGCGCTGATTCCGGCGCCGCTTGCCGGACTTCCCGCCCTTTCGATTCCGGCGGGGCTGTGCGGCGGGATTCCGACGGGCATTCAACTGACTTCCGCCAGGCGCCGCGACGGACTTGTTCTCAATATCGCCGAGCGGCTTTTCGAAACGGAGGCGGGAAGATGAAAAACGGATATGTTCCGGTTATCGGGCTTGAGACCCACGTTGAGCTGTCGACAAAAACCAAGATATTCTGCTCCTGCGAAAACCGGTTCGGAGCCGAGCCGAACACTCTTTGCTGTCCCGTTTGCATGGGGATGCCGGGGACGCTGCCGGAACTTAATGAAAAGGCGGTCGAATACGCCGTCCGCGCCGGGCTTGCTCTCGGCTGCAAAGTCGCAAACGTAAGCGGCTTTGACCGCAAAAACTACTTTTACCCCGACCTGCCGAAAGGATATCAGATAACCCAGCATTTTACTCCGATATGCTCGGAAGGCAGCCTTGAAACGCCCGACGGAGCCGTCCGAATCGCGCGTCTTCATCTTGAGGAGGACGCGGGAAAGCTGTTTCACGACCGAGAAGATGCGACGCTTATCGACTTCAACCGCTGCGGCGCGCCGCTTATCGAGATAGTCACATACCCGGATATCAAATCTCCCTCGCAGGCGGCGGATTATATTTCGGCGCTTCGCGGGGTCATGCTTTTCTGCCGCGTCTCCGATGTCAAAATGAACGAAGGATCGCTCAGGATCGACGCGAATATATCCCTTCACCGCCACGGCGAACCGCTCGGCACGAAAGTCGAGATAAAGAACATTAATTCGGTTAAATACATGGAAAAGGCGCTTGAATACGAGATTTGGCGCCAGACCGAATTGCTGGAAAGCGGCGGCGTTGTCGTAACCGAGACCCGGCGCTTTGATGAAAAGACCGGCGCAACCGAGCCGATGCGGACAAAGGAAAGCGCGGAAGATTACGGTTATTTTCCCGATCCGGACCTTGCCGCGGTTATCTTGAGCGATGAATACATCGGGCGGCTGCGGGCTTCGCTGCCACGGATGCCGGAAGAGCTGAAAGCCGGGTTTATATCGGATTTCATGCTTTCGGATGAGGCTGCGTCAAGGCTTGTCGATTCTCCGGATACGGCGGAACTGTTTTTAAAATCGGCTGCCGGACTTGACCTTGCCGCCGCCGGGCTTGCGGCGAATCTTATAAATTCCTACCCCGCAGAGGCGGTTTTCGTCCGTCCGGAAAGACTCAGCCGGCTCGCCGAAATGCTCGGTTCCGAAGAAATCACTTTTTCCGTCGCAAAGGCTCTGCTTTCGGAACTTGCCGCTTCCGATTTCGATCCCGCCGAAGCGGCGAAGGAGCGGAGTCTTACCGCGATACGCGGAGAGGAGCTGAAAGAGCTTGCAAAAGAAGCCGTCAAAGGCAGCCCGAAGGCTGTCAAGGCTTATCTCGGCGGAAAAAAGACCGCCGTCATGGCGGTAGTCGGCGCCGTTATGAAAGCGAGCGGCGGGCGCGCCGACGCTGAAAAAGCCCGCGAGCTGATTATCGGAATAATCGAAAAAATCGGAGAAACCGAGGGTTAAGGCGCTTATTGTTTCCAAAATAACATTGAAAATTCCCGGCAATTGCCGTATAATATATATAATCGACATTTTGCCAAACAAAAAAATGCAATATTATAATATGTCAGAAAACAAGATTTTAAGAAGCAGCGGCGAAGGTTCCGGACGGCGCCGGGCGCGTCGGACTCCCGCAAAAACCGAACCCGCGGCTCAGCCGAATATAACCGCTTCAAAACGGACAGGAAAGATCCGCCCGAAAACCTGGATAATAATGGCGGCAGTTACACTCGTCATAGGAGGTGCGCTGATCTTGGCACTCGCTCTCAGGATGCCGGGGCTTGAAAGCCGCGGCGACGGACTTAATTCCGGTGTCACCCGACCTCTGCCGAGCCGTTTCTCGGAGATGCGGGGGATATGGATCGCGACGGTCGCCAATATCGATTATCCCGAAAAACCTACCACCGACAAGAGAGCGCTGCAGAATCAGCTGGATGATATCATCGAAAACGTGATAAGTTCCGGCGCGAATACCGTATTGTTTCAGGTACGGCCGTCTTCCGACGCTCTTTATCAATCGAAACTCTTCCCTGTTTCGGAATTTCTTACCGGAGAGCAGGGGGGCGACCTTCCCGGCGGTTTTGATCCTTACGGCTATCTTGTCGAAGAAGGGCATCGGCAGGGGCTTCGCGTCTACGCATGGATAAACCCTTACAGGATCACCACAGGTACCGCCGAATCGCCGAAAACCGACGTAAACGCCCTTGATAAATCAAATCCCGCCCGGATTCATCCCGAGTGGACGATTGCCTACGCCGACGGCCGGCTTTATTACGATCCGGGTCTTCCCGAAGTGCGGGAGCTTATCGTCTCCGGCGTCAGGGAGCTGGTCGAGAACTACGAGACCGACGGTGTGATTTTTGACGACTATTTCTATCCATATCCGGTAAAAAACGCCGATTTTGACGACGACGCGACATATATAAAATACGGCGGCATCACCCGCCTTGAAGACTGGCGCCGCGAAAACGTGAATATCCTCGTCCGTGACTGCTACGCCGCGATAAAAGAAATCAATCCCGCCTGTGAATTCGGCATCGCTCCGTTCGGCATCTGGCAGAACGACAACGGATCGAACGGCGGTTCGAAAACTTCCGGATTTGACAGCTACAGCCTGATATACAGCGATCCCGTCGCTTGGATCAAAGGCGGATACCTTGATTTCATCGCGCCGCAGATATACTGGCAATTTACCACCTCCGTCGCGCGGTTCGACGTGCTGGTGAGATGGTGGAATGCGGTGATGTCGGGGCATGAGTCGGTCAAGCTCTACATCACCCACGCCGCTTACCGCGCTCCCGAATGGGATACCGGAGAAATCCCGCAGCAGGTGGAATTCGCCCGCTCCGAGCGCAGCTACTGCGGCAGCATTATGTACGGCTACGGGGCTATTAAAAACAACGACAACGGCGTAAAAGACAAGCTTTTGTCCGTCTGGAACGAAGAAATAATATACGACCGGATAGGTGTCGAAAACGGCGTCAAGCTGACGGTAACATCACCGTATGACGGATCGGATATCGGGGCGAACGGCAGTTATCTTATCGGGCAATGCGACCCTGTTTTGCCGCTTTATCTCAACGACAGCCCTGTTTCCCTTACCAAAAGCGGGTTTTTCTCGGTATTCTGCGAACTTAAGTCGGGGGCTAACGAGTTTCTGTTTACTCACGGCGACGAAAGACTGAAATACACCCTTTACAACGGCAAGCCCTCCAAAGGAGCGGATGCTGCAACGCCTGCATCGCCGCAATACCGGACGCTCGACAGCTTTGTTATAACCAATGTTTCGCCGTCTTCCGGCTGTATCATAAAAAGCGGCTCGACGCTCGATATCAGCTGCACCGCTCCGGCGGGAGCGACGGTCAAAGCCGAGCTGGGCGCGAAATTTATAACTCTCGAACCGCTCTCCCCGCTTCCCGAAGACGCCAAAACCGAATCCGGATTCCTCTGTCAGACCTACAAGGGGCAGTTTAAGGCGCCGAATCTTGCCGGTTCCGGGGAGCTTGCCGAGCTCGGCCGGCTGAGGATCATCGCAGAATCGGGAGATAATTTTGCGGAAGCAGACGGAGGAAGAATCAGGCTTTCTCCGAAAAACGGGTTCAGCCTCGCGGTCAGGGTCAAAGCCGACGATACCGAGATAAAGGTAGCGCCCGACAGCTGGTATTACGACGACTACACCTCTTCCGCCGCCGGGATGGAAGACAACGTGATCGCGATGAAAGACGGCTGGTATCAGCTTCGGATGAAGGGTTATGTCCGGGAAAGCGATGTCGAAGAGATCGAAGGCACGGTTCCGAACTCGGTTATAAAAGAAGCCGCGCTCTACCGCTCGGGCGAAGATGTCGTCGCGGCTTTCACGGTCGACAGAAACGTTCCTTTCAACGGATATGTCGACGACAGCGGGCGTTTTGTGATGACGCTTTACAATGTCAGCACCCGGGATCCCGCCGGGCTTGAAATCATCGACAACCCTCTGTTCAAGACGGTCGGACAGGAAGACGGCGCCCGCGAAAACGTATATAAATATTACCTTGCCCTCAAAGACAAAGATAATTTTTACGGCTTCACCCCGAGCTACGAAGACGGAAAGCTGCTTATCACCTTCCGCGGTCCGCGGAAAATCGACGCAGGATCGGCGGCGCCGCTTTCCGGACTGAAAATCGTCGTCGACGCGGGACACGGCGGGAGCGAACACGGCGCGAGGTCTCCGATATACGGCTATTACGAGAAAGACATGAACCTCGAAATCGCGAAAGCCGCGGTGAGAAGGCTGGAGCAGCTCGGCGCCGAAGTCGTGATGACGCGGACGGACGACAGTCTCATCCGCCTTGCCGACCGCTGCCGGGATTTGCTTTCGATAAAACCGGACCTGCTTATATCGATACATCAGAATTCGATGCCGCATTCTACCGATATAACGATGATTCGCGGCGTTGTCGCGCTGTATTTCGCCGACTCCGGACTTCCGCTGGCAAAAACCGTCTCGGCAAAGCTTTCCGAATCGCTGAACCGCCTTGAGCGTGCGACGCGGCAGCAGCGTTTGGCTATCGTCCGAAATCCGCAGTTCCCGTCGGCGCTGGTTGAAGTCGGTTTTATCACCTCCGTCGAGGAGTTCGATATGATGATGCGGCGGGGCGGCGAGAATGTCGCGGCTTCCGGCCGGACTATCGCCGAAGGGATACTTGAATATTATCTGAATCAGGCTCGGTGGCTTGTCGAAGACTGACGGGACGGCCGAAGACCTTCAGCGGTTAAAAACCGGAGAGTGATTTCAGCTGAAAACAAGAAAGGAGCTGACGGGGCGCGAATACTTTATATATCTCCGTTCCGTCAATTAATACATGACCTGGGAAGAACTTGAAGCGGCCGCGATGAACTGCCAAAAATGCCCCCTCGCAAAGACGCGGACAAACTGTGTGCTCGGCTGCGGCAACCGAAATACCGACCTTATGTTTATCGGCGAAGCTCCGGGGGAGAGCGAGGATTTGCAGGGAATCCCCTTTGTCGGCCGCGCCGGAAAACTGCTCGACAAATACTTCGAAGCGGTCGGAATAGAGCGGGATGACATTTATATCGCAAACATCCTGAAATGCCGCCCTCCTCAGAACCGCGACCCCGCTCCGGCGGAGGAAGAAGCCTGCATCGATTATCTGCGCGCTCAGGTGAAGCTGATACAGCCGAATATAATAGTCTGCCTCGGCAGGATATCCGGACAGCGGCTGATGAAGCCGGATCTGCGCATCACTAAGGAGCACGGCATCTGGGTGAAAAAAGCCGGCGTCATGATGACGACGGTTTATCATCCCTCATATCTGCTGAGACCGAATCCTCAGGCGCGGGAACAGATGCTGACGGATATGAAAGAAATCGTCCGCATGCGGGAAGAACTGAGAGGGGGAGGATCAAATGGCTGACAAAGCTTCCACCGTTGACTTTTCGATGATGTTATCGATGATGCTGACGCTGTTTTTAATGCTCCTCATCGGCTACATTGCAAGAAAAGCCGGATTGATGGACGACAAGTTCTCAAAGCAGCTCTCCAACCTGATTATCTGCGTCGGACAGCCGTTCATGATATTAAACGCGGTGACAAACGTCGAATATTCAACGGAAAATCTGAAAACCGCCGGGATAGTCCTGCTTCTGGGTCTTATTATTCACGGCATCACCGCCGTCGTCGCGCATATCGCTTCTTTGCCGATAAAGGACAAGGACGAGCACGCGATATTTGAATACGGGCTTATCTTCGGCAACTGCGGCTTCATGGGCTTTCCGATACTCAAATCGCTTCTGGGGGACATCGGGCTTTTCTGGGGCGCGTTCTATGTCATCGCGTTCAACATCATCGTCTGGACATACGGAATGTTCGTTTTAAGCCGCGCGAGAAGCGAGATTAAGATGAGCTTCAAGGGGATGATTCTCAACTACGGCACGACCCCCTGCCTTATCGGGCTGCTGCTCTGGGTGACGCAGATCAAGCTCCCGACTCCCGTCATTGATACGATGAGCTACATGGGCAGCATCTGCACCCCGATTTCGATGCTCATCGTCGGCGCGCTGCTGGCGCAGATACCGCTGAAGAATATGTTTACCAATTTAAAGGTATATTATTCGAGCTTTATCCGCCTTTTGGTGAATCCGCTCGTCGTGATACTGATAGGGAAGCTTGTCGGAGCCGACCGCTTTTTGGGCGAAGCTTTTCTTGTCTTTGCCGCCGTCATGGCGTCGGTGCCGACCGCCGCGAACTCGGCGATGTTCGCCGAGAGATACGACCTTTTGCCGGTCCGCGCCGCGCATATTGTCGGAATTTCGACCGCGCTGTCGGCGGTTACCATTCCTTTGATGATACTTGTAGTTTCGATAATATAAAAATCCGCCTTATAAGGCGGGAACGGGACAGCCGGTTTTTGGGCTGTCCCGTTGTTTTGCTCTTATCTTCAATTCCATTATATCACCCGAATCATGCTAATTCAAGCGTTTAATATGCAAAAGTCTGTCTTTGAGTTTTAAATTTAAAGCCGCTTTTTCGACTTTTTTCGTCTTCCCTCTTGCCAAACCGATTCAAATGTGGTATCATATCGACAGAGAAATATAATGTGGGCAGACGCCCGGAGGTATATATCATGGCACAGAGAAAAACACGCTTCGACAGAAGCCGGTTAAATATCGGCACCTACTGCATCGCCGAATACGCCCGCGAAGACCGGCATGTCCGCGAGATGAAAGAATGCGGCATCGACTTTCTGACTGCCGCTCCGAAAGACAAAAAACTGCTTGACAACTGCGAAAAATACGGCATCGGGGTTGTCGCGACCGGAGTTATCCCCGGCTGGTGGGGCGGCGACGGAGAAAATGCCGGAAAATTCGCAGACGCCGTTCCGCTTGAAAAGGTGAAGGAAGCCGCCGACAAATATGAAGATCACCCCGCCGTCTGGGGCATCGACGCCGGCGACGAGCCGTCCGCGCTCGACTACGCCCATTACGGAAAGCTGATAAGCTATGCCGAGACTTTATTCCCGGACAAGCTCATTTACCTGAACCTTTATCCCAACTACGCATCGGTGGCTGAAAATACCGAAAATCAGGTTTACTCTCAGCTCGGCACCGCGACGTATCAGGAGTATATCGACAAATACGTGCAGCTGGTTCACACCGATTACATCTGCCTTGACAACTACGAATTCGCCGCCGGAGAGCTGAAGCTTTACGACAATCTTCGGATCGTCGCCAACGCCTGCCGCGATTCGAAGCGCGATTTCTGGATAGTCCTGCAGGTGAATTCGAACAATCCCGACGTATGGCTGACTGCCGACAACCTGCGGCATCAGGCGTTTTCCTCGATGGCTTTCGGCGCGGTTTCGATCAACTGGGCCTGCTGGACTGCCGGCTGGTGGCACAATCAGGTGCTTGACAAAGAGGGCGAGAAGACGGAACAGTATGACAAGCTCAAAACGGTGAACATGGAAATCCGCAAGCTTGAACCGGTTTATATGACCTATAAAAACATCTCCGCCCATTTTGCCGGCAAAACGAAAGACGCCGTCGCCGGAAGCGGAGTGCTCTGCGTTCCGGTATGGGCAAACGAAATCTTCGCCAATGTAAAGCCGGGCGACGGAGAAACTCTCGCCGTCGGATACATGAATAAGCGCGAAGGCCGCGGTCACGCGCTCTTCCTCGCCGACGTCACCGACCGCGACGGCGGGGACAAGAACAGATCGGTATCCTTCATGGTAAATCCCGGATACAAGGTGAAGGCATACCACAGCGGAGAAGAATTTGAACTCAAATGCGAAAACGGCGTTTACGAAACCGAAATCACCCCCTGCGGCGCCGTGATGATTACGGCGGAAAAAGAATAAATTTCTCACAGAAAAATTGCACCCGTGAGGTTTCAGATTACCTCACGGGTGCATATTTTTTATTCAATCAATAACTCTTGCCCCAGAGAACCATCTGCTTTGCCGGTTTGCCGCAGCAGACGCAGACGTCGGAAATGGTTTCCTGATCAAAGGGGATGCAGCGGCTGGCGACGCCGGTTTCTTCTTTAACCTTGTCTTCGCATTCGGGATCGCCGCACCACATGGCTTTTATAAACCCGTCGCCGTGTTCTTCGAGCGATGCGCGGATTTCATCGAGAGTTTTACAGGAGTGAGTGCGCTGTTCTCGGTTGGCGAGCGCCTTTTCGTAAAGCCCGGCTCGGACAGCTTCGAGAGCCTTTTCGACTTCCGCTTCGATGTCGTCGAGCGAGACGACTTTTTTCGAGCGGTCGAGGCGGGAAACGAGTACGCACTGATTTGCTTCGAGGTCGCGGGGACCTATCTCGAGCCGGAGCGGAACGCCCTTCATCTCGTATTCGCTGAACTTCCAGCCGGCGCTGTTGTCGGAGTCGTCGAGTTTTACGCGGAAGCGGGCGGAAAGGCGGTCGCTGAGCGCCGCGGCGGCTTCGCTGACCCCCGCTTTATGGGAGGCTATCGGGATTACAACTATCTGTATCGGCGCGACGGCGGGCGGCAGGACGAGTCCGGAATCGTCGCCGTGAGTCATTATAATGCCGCCGATCATGCGGGTGGTTGTGCCCCAGGAAGTCTGGAAGGGATGAACTAACTTATTTTCGTTGTCGGTGAATTGTATTTCGAAAGCTCTGGCGAAGCCGTCCCCGAAATAATGGGAGGTGCCGGCCTGGAGCGACTTGCCGTCGTGCATCATCGCTTCGATGCAGTAGGTGCGTTCGGCGCCGGCGAATTTGTCGCTGTCGGTCTTGCGGCCGCGGATAACCGGGACGGCGAGGTCGTGCTCATGGAAATCGGCGTAGATATTGAGCATCTGCTCGGTCTCGGCAATCGCTTCCTCGGCGGTGGCGTGCATCGTGTGTCCCTCCTGCCAGAGGAATTCGCGGGTACGCAGGAAGGGGCGGGTGTTCTTCTCCCACCGGACGACCGAGCACCACTGGTTATACAGCTTCGGCAGGTCGCGGTAGGATTTGATGACATGCTGGAAATGCTCGCAGAAGAGCGTTTCCGACGTCGGGCGGACGCAGAGCCGTTCGGTCAGCTCCTCGTCGCCGCCGTGGGTTACCCAGGCGACTTCGGGGGCGAAGCCCTCGACGTGGTCCTTCTCCTTCTGGAGCAGCGACTCGGGGATAAAGAGCGGCATATATACGTTTTCGTGGCCGGTCTCTTTGAATCTGCAGTCAAGTATCCTCTGGATATGCTCCCAGATGGCGTAGCCGTAGGGGGTGTAAACCATGCAGCCCTTTACCGAGCTGTAATCGCAGAGATCCGCCTTTTTGACGACGTCGGTGTACCACTGGGCGAAATCGGTATCCATCGGGGTTATCGCTTCGACTAACTTCTTGTCTTTTTCCTTTGACATTTGAATATATCTCCGAATTTATTTATCAGTCTTTTCTCTCATAGCCGGCCATTCTCGCTTGGTGCTCTTCTTCGGCGCGGCGCTTGTCTTCTTCAACTACCCGCCTATGCTCCTCCGCGTCGCGGCGGCGGATCATATCTTCCTCCTGAGCCATGCGGCGACGCCGCTCTGCGTCGAGCTCCTCAAGCTCTTCGAAGGTTGGGGCGGGGTCATCTTCCATCGCGCGGCGGAACTGCTCTTCGACCATCAGCTCGTTCTTCATCAAAAAGGCGGCGATGTATTCAAGCTTGTCGTCGTTTTCGGTGAGTATCCGGCGGGCGGTTTCATAGGCGTCGGTTATTATCCGCTTGATCTCTGAGTCTATAAGCGCCGCGGTCTCCTCGGAGTAGTTGCGGGCGGTGTTCAGGTCGCGGCCGAGGAAAACCTCGTCATTTGTGTGCTCCGAGCCGTAAACCACCGGGCCGAGAATGTCAGACATGCCGTATTTCATCACCATGCTGCGGGCAAGACGGGTCGCGCGGCCGATGTCGTTGGACGCGCCGGTCGAGATATCCCCCATCTTAAGCGATTCGGCTACCCGGCCGCCCATGAGGGTGATAATCTCGTTTTCGATATCCGAGCGGGACTGGTAGTTTTTGTCTTCTATCGGCAGGCTCATGGTATAGCCGCCGGCGAGACCGCTCGGGATAACGCTTATTCTGTGGACCGGCTTGTCCGGCTGGCGGAATTTCGTTACTATCGCGTGGCCGGCTTCATGATAGGAAGTAAGCTTTCTTTCCTTCTCGGAAATGACTTTCGATTTCTTTTCCGGACCGACGACAACCTTTAAAGCGGCTTCGTCGAGGTCGGTGTTTCCGATCTTCGGCTTGCCTTTCCGGGCTGCGAGCAGCGCCGCTTCATTCAGCAGGTTAGCCAGATCCGCGCCGGTAAATCCTACGGTGGATCTTGCGAGAGTGGTGAAATCAACGTCGTCTTCAAAGGGCTTGCCCTCTGCGTGAACTTTGATTATCTCCTCCCTGCCCCTGATATCCGGATAGCCGACCGCTACCTGACGGTCAAAGCGGCCGGGACGCAGCAGAGCCGGGTCAAGGATGTCGGGGCGGTTTGTCGCGGCTATGACGATAACGCCGTCGTTTGAGCCGAAACCGTCCATCTCGACCAGAAGCTGGTTCAGAGTCTGTTCGCGCTCGTCGTGTCCGCCGCCCAAGCCCGCGCCGCGGTGGCGTCCGACGGCGTCGATCTCGTCGATAAAGACTATCGACGCGGGATTCTTCTTCGCGGTTTCAAACAGGTCTCTTACTCTCGAGGCGCCGACGCCGACATACATTTCGACGAAATCGGAACCGGATATCGAGTAAAACGGAACTCCGGCTTCCCCGGCGACGGCTTTGGCAAGCAGGGTCTTACCGGTGCCGGGAGGGCCGACAAGCAGAATTCCGTGCGGTATCTTCGCGCCCAATTTAGTGAAGCGGGAGGGGTCGCGCAGGAAATCTACGACTTCGCGGAGTTCGTTCTTCTCTTCGTCGCAGCCGGCGACGTCCTTGAAATATACCTTGTGTTTTTCTTCGGCTCCGAGCTTTGTCCGCGCCTTGCCGAAGGTGTTCAGTCTTCCGCCTCCGCGTCCGCCGACTGCCTGGTTCATTACGTAGATCCAGAGCGCTATCATCAGCACTATGATGATTATATAAGGTATCAGCGACACCCACCAGGGGATATCCACCGGAGCCGGCATGTCGTAATCTGTGATAATGCCCTTTTCGTACTGCTCGGCTATGAGGTCTGAAAGATCGCTGTAAAAGAGCTCTATCGAACGCAGCTTATACAGGACGACGGCTCCGTCCTGCGTGACCATCGCGAGGTTGTTCCGGTCGTCGATCTCGAACGCCTTGACTTCCTCGTTTTTGAACATAGATATGACGTCGCTGTAAATTATCTTGTCGGAAGCGGTGCGGTTGAAAAGCGCGGTTGCCGCGACGAGTATAACGACTATCAGAACGGCATAAAAAATAAAAATCTTATAACTGTTTTTCATAATTCCCTAATGTTTTCCGGGGATTTTTCCGATCTGCCGGGGCAGACTTACTTTTCATAAATATCTCGTCTGAGAATGCCGATATAAGGCAGAGTGCGGTATTTCTCCGCGTAATCAAGGCCGTATCCGACGACGAACTCATCCGGTATGATCTTCCCCTTGTAGTCCGGCTCGAAGTCGGTTTCGCGGCGGTCGGGCTTGTCGAGCAGTGCTGCCGATCTTACGCTGCGGGCTCCTTTGAGCCTCAGATAGTCGGCGAGATAGGCAAGCGTTCTGCCCGAGTCGATGATATCCTCGACTATGAGTATATCGGTTTCCGGAAGGTCGCTTCGGAAAAGGTCGAGGATGATATTGACCGATCCGCCGGATTTTGCCGCCTGACCGTATGAAGAGACCTTCATGAAGTCGATCTCCGCCGGAGTTTTGAGATGCTTCATGAGATCCCCCATGAAGACCACCGAGCCTTTCAGCACCCCGAGCAGCAGCAGGTGGTTTTTGCGGCCGTCGATATAGGAGTAATCGGCGTCTATCTCGGATGCGATTCTGCGCACGATGGAATCGAGCTCTTCGGCATCTATGAGTATTCTTTCGATGTCGTTTGATAATTCGTTCATGTTATGTCCGGACTTTCGTTTGATATATATTCGGCTATCAGAAGACAGCCGTTTTTCGGCTTTTCAAGAAACAGCCCGTCGCGGCAGAGGGGACGGCCGTTGATATGCAGTTCGGGAACGCAGACAATGCCTTCTTCGTCCCGTATGACCGGAGCCGACGCCCGCCTTTCCGGCGGCATATCCGCGGCGCTCATCAGCTTTGAAAGGCTTTTTGTCATGCCCAGGCATCTGACATATTCGCCGGGACGCCGGGGGGCAGCAAAAAGCTGTCCTTTTATTTTATCAGAATCGAGGTAAGCTTTCAGTCGGTTATTGTAAATATTCGGTATCCGTTCTGTATACTTCTCATAATATATTGAAATAAACAGCGACGCTCCCGCCTGAGGCAGCGGATTTTCTCCCTCGCGGAGGGGAATGTTGTATGATATCTCCGGCTTTTGGCGGATATCTTCGGAGAAAACGGCGCGGCCGCGTTTTATGTCGAGTCTTATCCGCCCCGGCAGAGAAATTCCGCCGATATCGACGGCGCCGACGCCGCTTTTAATAAATCCGGCAGCCGCTTCGATATGCCGGCTTTCAAGCTCTCCCGCGCCTGCTTCAAGGCACCTGCGTCTCAGCCATCGGGTCAATATAGGATCTGCCAAAGCGGCAAGTTCCGATACTTGAGCGTCGGCGGGAAGGGCTGCGGCAAGGCTTTCGAGATATTCGTCGTCGCGGCGGGCATAGGCGGAGAACCTTGATATCGCCGCAACCGCGGCGGGGTCGACCCGCTTCAGCGCCGGGATTATTTCGCTTCGGATAAAATTCCTTGTGTATATAGTTTCGGCGTTTGTGCTGTCGGTGACATATGCAAGGCTTTTCTCGGCGCAGTAATCGAGAATCAGGCTTTTTTCGCAGCCGATCAGCGGACGGATGATATTCCCTCTTACCGGCGGAATTCCTCCGGCGCCTCTGAGCGACGCGCCGCGGCAGAGGTTGAAGATAAGCGTTTCGGCGTTATCGTAGGCGTTGTGCGCGACGGCGATTCTGTCGATTCCCCAGAGCCGGCAGAGGCTTTCGAAATACCGGTATCTTATCTCTCTCGCCGCAAGTTCGAGGGGCTGTTTTGCGGCTTTTGCCGCCGCCGGAACGTCGAAAACTCCGGAAAAAAGCAAAATTCCGCGGCTTTCGCACAGTTCCGAGCAAAAGCGCGCGTCATAAAATGCTTCATCCCCGCGGATGAGGTGATTTACATGAGCGGCATACAGCTTAATGCCCCGCTCGCTGCAGATCCTGACCATCAGGTCAAGCAGACAGACCGAGTCGGAGCCGCCGGAAAGGGCGCAGAGAACGCTGTCTGCGCCTTTCAGCATACCGAAACTCTCGATTGTTTCGCCCGCGGCCGTATAAAGCCGCTCTGCAGAACTGTTCATCTCACTTCTTACCGCCGTCCTGATCGTCCTGATTCTCATTGAGGTCGGTAAAGCGGGTATACTGACCCCACCAGCCCATCTTTATCCTGCCGGTCGAACCGTGACGGTTCTTGGCGATAATAACTTCGGCAAAATTCTGATTTTCCGCTTCTTCTTTATAATATTCGGCGCGGTAAAGGAACATGACTATGTCCGCGTCCTGCTCGATGGCGCCCGAGTCGCGGAGGTCGGAAAGCTGGGGTATCTTATCGCTCCGGCCTTCGGGTGCGCGGGAAAGCTGGGCGCAGCAGATGACCGGAACGCCCAAGTCTTTTGCAAGCAGCTTCAGGTTCCTTGAAATGTCGCTGACTTCCTGTACCCGGTTATCTATCCTGCGGTCGGATGTCATCAGCTGCAGATAGTCGATTATTACAAGACCCAGATTTTTTACCCTGCGCAGCTTCGCTTTCATGCCGGTGATCGTGATGCCGGAAGTGTCGTCTATAAGTATCTCGCATTCGGAGAGCATTGCGGCGGTATTGGCAAGCGCAGCCCACTGCCGGTCGTCGAGCGCGCCGGTACGGAGGGCATAGTTATCTATCAGGCCTTCCGATGACAACATTCTCGTCGCAAGCTGCTGCTTTGACATCTCGAGAGAGAAGATGCATATCGCTTTTTTGGTAGCCCGGGCGGCTTTCACGGCGATATTGAGGGCGAAAGAGGTCTTTCCCATTCCGGGACGGGCGCCGATCAGGATAAGATCGGAGGGCGCCATGCCGACAATGACGCGGTCAAGCTCGGTGAAGCCGGACGGAGTTCCGACGGCGGCGGCGCGGTCGCTTTCAAGCAGCTGAAGATGATCGTATACCGAGATGATGACTTCTTTGATGTGGGTAAAGTTTTTCTGGTCGCTGCCCTGCGCTATCGCGAAGATCTTCTGCTCGGCGTTGTTTACTATGTTGTCGACTTCGTCCCCTTCGGCGAAGGCGTTTTCGGTTATCTCGGCGCAGGCTTCGATTAAGCGGCGAAGCGTCGATTTGTCCTTTACTATGCGGGCGTAATCGAGGATATTCTGAGCCGTCGGCACCGCTTCCGCGATCACCCGGATATAGTTGCGCCCCGATTCGTCGGTATAAACGCCTAATTTGACGAGTTCGTTTATGAGGGTGACGACGTCGATGCTTTTGTTGACCAGAAACAGACTTGCCATCGCTTCGTATATCGATTTATGCTCCTCGATATAGAAGTCTTCCGATGTAAGTATCGTCGCCACTTGAGTAAAGCGCTCGGGATCGATCAGGATCGACCCGAGCACCGATTGCTCGGCTTCGAGCGAATAGGGCAGCCTTTTTACAATCTGCTCGTCTGCCATAAGCTTATTTTGCGGTTACGATGACGTTTATCTTCCCTGAAATCTCGGGATACAGTTTCACGTCTACCGTATATGCGCCGTAAGCCTTGATAGGATCGGCTATGCTGAGTTTGCGTCTGTCGATGTCGATGCCGTGCTGCGCTTTCAGCGCTTCGGCGATATCCATTGCAGTGACCGAACCGTAAAGCCTGCCGTCATCGCTTCCCGATTTAGCCACCTTTACCGTAACTCCGAGAAGTTTTTCGGCGGTTTCGAGAGCATTCTGCTTTTCAAGCGCGGCGCGGCGGACTGCGGCTTCTTCCTTTGCCTTAAGATCAGCTATCGCTTTCTTGGTCGCTTCAATCGCAAGCCCTCTCGGCAGGAGATAGTTGCGGGCATAGCCGTCGGAAACGTTTATCAGGTCGCCCTTCTTGCCCTGACTCGGAACGTCCTGTGTTAATATGACTTTCATGATATGTATCTTATCCCTTTCCTGCTCTCTGTTATTTTGAAATATGATTTTCGTTCTCGTAAAGAATATAGCGGGCGGCTATATCGCAGTCTCCCTCATGGAAGACGAGGCGGTAGCTGTATTTCAGGCATTCGCCTCGGCAGAGCGTCAGGCCGCCCTTGAAAAAGAAGTTGTTCGGCGCGAAAAGGCCGTAGTCGCGGATATGCCATGTCGCGGGGTAGCGCTCGTTGCGCTCGCAGTCGAAGACGGCGACGCCGCATTCATGACCGTCGAGCCTGCCTGAATAGTCGCACCAGACGGCGGGACGTCCCCAGCATTCGCGCTCGGTTACGGCGCCCCAGCTGTTTTCAAGCCTGCCTCCGCGGTCGCCTCTCAGCGGATCGGCCATCCGGACCCCCAAAGGTCCGGCTTCCTTCGTCGCGCCGATCTCGACATCCCCGTAGCTCGCCTTGAACTCGATATCAAGGTCGATATAGCGGCAGGCGGTATCCTGATTGTAGAAGGTGAAGCGGCGGCGTTCGTCGAGGTATTTGATACCGTCCTGACCTTCCCATATGTTATATGCGGTAAAGGATGCGCAGGCGTCGTTTGAAAATACGTTTTCTATCCGCTGATGCTTCTGATATCCCCAGTTGCCGGATTCGTTCCAGAAATCGACGGCCTGATCGGCTCCGCAGAGCTTTATGTCGCCTATGCCGAGGAATACCGAACGGTGGTGCGGATGCTCTTTTGTGTCAAAATCAAGGCGGGTGAAGCTTCCGCCGAAGCTCGTCGCTATCGGGCCGAGATACGGCTTTATGAATTTATCCGAAAAGCAATAGGATGTGAAACGATTCTTGCCGATAAAAACATCGACCGCGCCGTCACCGTCGCAGAGCGATACTTTGTCGGATCCGCTTTCACAATCGGACAGCTCAAGCTTTACATCGCCCGCGGGGCAGGAAATAACCGCCAGAAGATATTCTTCGCCGTTCCGCTCAACTTTTGCGGCGGGATAAAGCTTGTCTCCGATCTTTACGCTGCGGGTCGATTCCGGGATGCCGTCGGCTTTTATATATACCGGTGCGCCGCAAACGGGACGCGCCGCGAAAAATGTAAGTTCCATTATGAATTCCTTTCGAAAACGAGTTTGTGCGGTTGAATTAAATCAGAATACGCGGCGCATATATTCGTATATGCGGGGAAGTTCGGCGTGATAGTCTTTATATACAGCTTCGCAGCTCACCCTTCCGCAGTATCCGGCGCGGCTGAGCGCGTCGGCGGCATTCGGAAGAAGCTCTCCTTTTTCGGCGCCGTCGTAAGCTCCGGGGAAACTCCTGTCGAATTCGGAGACATGAACATGGGCGAGCTGATCCGCGACAAGCGGGATATTTGTCAGCGGCTCGTTCTGCTTTGACATATGATAGATATCGGCGAGCAGCTTTACCGCGGGATGGCGGACATGCGAAGCGATCGCATGGCCCTCGATCGTTGTAAACATGAAGTTGGTCTCGGCGGGATTCAGCGGCTCAAGCGCGAATTTGATGCCGTAGGACGCGGCGATGTCGCCGCAGATACGGATAAACTCATAATATTTGCAAAGCAGGGCGCTGCGCTCGGAATAGCCTATGCCGTCCGGCAGGCTGCGGGCGCGGCCGGAGCCGAAGACCACGGTATCCACCCCTATTCCGGCGGCGCGGTCGAGCGCGCGCTCGACATATTCCCTTATAACCGGAAGCTCGGTTTTCGCAAGCGCATATTCGCCGGGAAGAAAGCTGTTGGCGCATTCGAAGCGGACGCCGTCTTTAACCGCTCTTTTGTATTCCTCATCCGACATGCTCATGAAGACCCCGAAAGCGGTTTCGGCAAAATCAAATCCCGCGTTCATGCAGGCTTCCCATCCGAAAAAGCACTGATCGTAGGGGGTCACTATTCGGTTTTTATCCTGCGGCATGAACGAACCGCCCGGAACGCAAACTCCGATCCTGTGTTTTATCTGCCTCACTGACATATAAGTTCCCTCCTTAAATCTTCTTTGTGGTATTATACCACAATTTCGAAAAATTATCAAGGTTCTGCCGGATTATATATCAAATAATATATCGCGGCGGTATGCAGAACATCCCTCTCCGGATTAAGATTAACATTTATTGACTTGACATGATACGCCGTATATGTTAAAATATTAAATGCGGAAATATTTCGCTCTGCCGGCAATAGAGCGTATTTTTCCGGACACTTGAGACAAAGACGCTTGAGTACGAATTTTATTTATTATTTTGAGCCCACAAGAGGTGAGAAAAGCATGGACGAAGGCGGTAACACGTACCCCGGTCCGCGAAGCCAGATAAATAAAGCGGAAAAGCAGGAAGTGCCGCCCGGCGGCCCCAGCTTTTTCACGGAATTTAATATAAGCGAAAGATAAACCAAGGCCGCTCAATTAAGGGCGCGCCGGCCTTTTCGCGCCGCTTCGCCCCCCGGTATCGTGCTGCGCCTCCTACAAATTCCCCCGCGAAAAAATTTTGTAGAAGAGGAAGCATTTACATGACCGATATCAGAACAATGAGCGAAAAAGTTCTTATACTGCTTATCGAACGCAAGTATAAAGAGCTGCGGGAGCTGCTCTCGGATATGGAGCCCGTCGATATCGCGGCGCTGACATCCGAGCTGCCCCGTGACATTATCCCCCTGATTTTTAGAGTCCTGCCGAAGGAGCTTGCCGCCGACGCATTCGTCGAGATGGACGCAGACCTTCAGGAGACTCTGATCCAGGCGTTTTCCGACCTTGAGCTGAAGGAAGTTCTCCAGCAGCTCTTCCTCGACGACACCGTCGATATAATCGAGGAAATGCCGGCAAACGTCGTAAAAAGAATACTCAAAAACTCCGATCCCTCGATGCGTCAGGACATAAACGAGGTTTTGCACTATCCCAAGGACAGCGCAGGCTCGGTTATGACGAACGAGTATGTCGATCTTAGGTTAAGGATGACCGTCGAGGATGCTTTCAAGCGCATAAAACGCGTGGCAATCGACCGGGAAACGATTTATACCTGCTACGTCACCGACCAGGACAGGATACTGCTGGGCGTCGTGACGGCAAAAACGCTGATGCTGTCAGAGCCGGACGACATCATCGAAGACATCATGGAGACGAACGTGATAAGTTCGCTCACCACCGATGACAAAGAGGACTGCGCAGATAAGATTTCAAAATACGACCTTCTTGCCATCCCGATAGTCGACACCGAAAACCGGCTTGTCGGAATAGTCACGTTTGACGACGCAATCGACGTAATCAAAGAAGCTACCGAGGACGATTTCGCCAAAATGGCGGCGGTTACCCCCTCGGAAAACACCTATTTCCGGACCGGCGTATTCGCGCACACGAAAAACCGTGTGTTCTGGCTTTTGATACTGATGCTCTCCGGCATCGTGACCGGAGCGATACTTCAGAGCTTCGAAAATGCGATAGCCGCGATCCCGGCTCTCGTAACTTTTATTCCTATGCTGATGGATACCTCCGGCAACTCGGGAACCCAGGCTTCGACAATGGTTATCCGCGGTCTTGCCATGGAAGAAATACATCTCCGTGATTTCATCCGCGTATGGTGGAAGGAAATCCGGGTCGCATTCTGCATCGGCGTGGTGCTCGGCGTGGTAAACACGGCGCGCATACTGATACAGTATCACGGCTCGCCGGAAAGACTGTATTTTGCGCTTGCCACCTCTCTTACAATGCTTGCGGTGGTATGCATTGCGAAATCCTTCGGCGTCATTTTGCCGATGCTGGCAAAAAAACTGCGCCTTGACCCCGCCGTCGTGGCTTCGCCGGTGCTTACGACAATATGCGACATTTCAACGGTAACTATATATTTCACCCTTGTTACCATTTTATTTAAGCTGTCCTGAGGGCGGCAATAATCAAGCTCCCTGACCCCCGGGGCCGCGGAAAGTCCCGCGGCTCCGGTCTTTTTTTCGAAAACACGATTCGGCCGGAGACTGAATCCGAATATACTATGATTAATCATCCGCCCGGACAAGACCGGACAAACAATGATTCTTGGGGAGGAATAAAACCCGCGGCAGCGGCGGCTGTCAGTCTCCTTCTCTGTCTTATGCTGCCGGCGTTACTGTCCGTACCGCTTGAAGGAGTTTATCTTTTCCTTCCCATAGGCATTGCGGGAGGGGCTGCGGCATATGCGCTCTTTTACGCCGTAAAGGAACTGAAAACGGGGGTTGTTAAAGCCGCGCTGCTCCTTTTGCTTACCGCCGCCGCATCTGCCCTTCTCTGCATGCTTTGTACCCGCGATATCGAGAAAACGATTCTTTCCGCGGGATATATCTTCCCGGGAGGGATCCTTTCCCTGAAACTTCTGACAAAGCCGCGAATTCCGAAGGAAAACAAGCCCGACATCTTCGAACGCGCCTTCGCGCGGATGCGGGAGACATTCAGACCGGATGACGAAGAGAAAAAAGAAAAGGCAGACGAACCTGCGCCGATTCCCTCTTATCCGTCCCGTGTTTCCTGCATCGTTTCGATGTCCGCCGTCTTGGGCGCCGCCTTCGCGGTATTCATGACAGTTCTGCTCGCGGCGGAACGAGGCGGATTCTCCCCGTCGATATTTTCCGACTGGCTGACCGAACAGACGGATAGGATACGGTCGATAATCTCATCGTTCACCACATCGGACGGCGGCGAAACAAAACCGCTGTATACCGGGGAAAACCTTACCTTTATGGTGAACTACATTCTCCTCGTCCTGCCTGCGGTTATAACAGTCTTCTGTTTCATTTCATCCTGGCTGTCGACTCTGGTATTCACGGCGTTTTCGGCTGCCGCCGGATATTACCGCCGCTTATTTGAATACGGCTGGCCTTTGAAGATCAGCCGCGGATCCGCCGTCGTCTTCATTGCGGTATATCTTGGCGCGGTGTTCTTCGGCCGGAATCCTGCCGTATACATCCTGTTTGCAAACTTTGTCCTGATACTGACACCCGGTTTTGTACTGATCGGCGTCCGGGAAACTATTTTCAAGCTCGCCGATGACTACCGACGTCCGTCCGGCATACTCCTGATAATCGCATCCGTTGTTTTAGCCTTCGTCAACTTTATGGCGGTGTTTGTTCTGATGTCGTTCGCCGGCGTCGTTTATACCCTTTTCAGCAGCCGCCGTGATAAAGGCGAGCGCCGCGACAGCGGCGGAAACATAACCTGACAATAAAGGTTCTCCTTGCCATGTTCGATTTTTTCAAAAAAATCTTTGCCGACAAAAGCACGACAAAGAAGCTGCTTTTAAGTCTCGGCTTCGCGCTTTTCGGCGCAATATATACGGCCGTATGTATCATAGCGGCGCCGTATATGCCGCTTAAGACCGGCAAATTCGCGGCCGCCGCCGCGGCTCTGCTCCTTCTCATTTCCGTCGCCGCCGCGCTGATCTGGCGAACGCTCCAGATAAACAGAGCGCGCATCGAAGGAGATACTCAGAGCTCGCTGCTCGGTTCGATAACCCTTGACTTTATGGTCAAGCTGAAAAACCCCCTGCTCATCTGCGACGATAACGGCAGGATAGTATGGTACAATCCCGCGCTTGCCTCGTTCATGGTGGCATCCGGCGCGCAGCGGGAGGATATGCACGGCAAATCGATATCTCATATTTTGGGAATCGGCCTCGAATCGATGCGCGCAGACACCACGAACGAAGGGGTTGAAACAGCCGTCCGCGGGTCAATCTGGCGGATAAAGCCTTACCGCTTCGAATCCGACTCGAAGGGGAAATATCTAAACGTACTTGTCTGGACCAATGCGACCGAACTTTCAAAGACGCGCGCCGAGCTTGCAGACAACAACACGGTAGTCGCCTATATCGTCATCGACAACCTTGAGGAGATTTCCCAGTTCACCCGCGCATCCGACCATATCCTTGACGCCGCCTTCGATGTGCGGCAGATACTTTATGAGTGGGCGAGGTCCTGCGAAGGGGTGATACGCGACTACAGCGCCAACAAATTCATCTTCTTCTTCTCCGCCGACAAGCTTCACGAATTCACCGCCGACAAGTTCAGCATTCTTGATAAAATCCGCAACATAAGGGTAGGCTCCGATATAAGCCTGCCGATAACGGTTTCCATCGGCATCGGTACGCTTGAAGGCAGCCTTCTTGAAAAGGAACAGTCGGCGCAGTCGGCGCTCGACACCGCCCTTCAGCGGGGAGGAGATCAGGTCGTCGTCAAAACCGAGACCGGTACGGAGTTTTACGGCGGACGGACGCGCGGTGTACAAAAGCGCACGAAGGTCCGCGCGAGAGTCGTTGCAAACAAGCTCGTCGGACTCATATCTTCAAGCTCGAACGTGCTTGTCATGGCGCATCGCTGGGCGGATTTCGACGCCTTCGGCTCGTCGGTCGGAGTCGCAAGACTCTGCATGTACTGCGGGGTAAAAGTCAATATAATCTGCAACATGTCCGACCCGAACCTTCGCGGCTGTCTCAGCCTGCTTTCCGAGGTTGCCGAATTCGGAGGCGTCTGCGTCGATTCCGCGGCGGCTCAGGACATGATAGAAGCGGACACACTGCTGATAATCTGCGACGTCAACAGCCCGGCGATTTTTGAAGCTCCGGATATAGCCGCCAACTGCGGAAGGATAGCCATCATCGACCACCACCGCCGGACCGCATCGAGCGACGTCATCAAAGCGGAAAATATCATGATGTCCTATATCGAGCCGACCGCTTCCTCGACCTGCGAGCTTGTTTCGGAAATACTCGAACTTTCGATGCCGAGCGGCACCATCACTTCTCAGGAAGCCGAATTGATGCTCGCCGGCATCCTGCTCGACACAAATCAGTTTTCCCGCAACGTCGGCGTGCGCACCTTCGGCGCGGCGGTCTGGCTGCGCGCCGAGGGAGCCGATACCGGTTCGGCTCAGGCGCTCTTCAAGACGGATTTCGCCAATTTCCTGTCGGAAGCCGGTTTTGAGTCGAATATCTTCATCTACCGCGAATTCATCGCGATAGCCAAATCGGATTACGAAAGCGAAAAGGCAAAGCACGGCGACGCGATAAGCATATCGGCGTTCAGGATCGCCGCGGCAAAATCCGCCGACCGGATGCTCAACATCACCGGCGTCCGCGCCAGCTTCGCGATCTGCCGGATAGGCAAGACGATACATATCTCCTCCCGCTCCGACGGCTCGATAAACGTTCAGCTGATACTCGAGAAGATCGGCGGCGGCGGGCATTACGACATGGCGGGAGCGCAGTTTGCCGACGACGATATGATGGCGGCTCAGGTGGCGCTGAAAAAAGCGATAGACGAATATCTCGATTCAATCAAAGGCTGAGATCAATTTAATATCTTCTCTCCGAATGCGATTTTTCGGAGGGATTTTTTGTTTTTACCGCCAAACACGGTTTTTCCGATTAAGGTCAAAATATTGTCACATTTCTCGGTTGATATCAAAGCAGAAAAAATGTTATAATAATTATTCAGAACAACTCGGAGGTATCAGCCGTGCGGCATCTTTTCGCCCTTCTTAAACACGCAAAGGCTTACAAAAAAGAATATATTCTGGGTCCGATATTCAAGGTTCTGGAGGCGATATTCGAGCTTATAATACCGCTTGTCATCGCCGACATGATCGACCGCGGGGTAAACGCCGGGGACAGCGCGTATATCTATCGCAGCGGAGCTCTTCTGGCGGCGCTCAGCCTTATCG
Organism: Clostridiales bacterium; assembly: GCA_012841635.1. GTDB lineage: Bacteria > Bacillota > Clostridia > Oscillospirales > CAG-272 > JAAZGC01. The sequence continues at coordinate 46,640 of DUUJ01000040.1, forward strand.
GCTTTTCTTCGACTCTTGTCTGCCAGTTCATGGCGTCGCGCGCGGCTCAGGGTACCGGCACGGTACTGCGGGGAAAGCTGTTTTCTCATATCATGACTCTCTCTCATTCGCAGCTTGAATCATTCGGCGCGCCGACGATGATCTCAAGGATAACCGGGGATGTAAATCAGGTGCAGACCGCTTCCGCCATGCTGATCCGTCTCGCGGTCCGCGCTCCCTTCCTTGCCGCCGGGGCGATAGTGATGAGCGCCGCGATAGATCTGCAGCTGTCGCTGATACTGCTTTTCGCGGCTCCGCTGATATATTTATCGATTTTATTCGTCACCCGCCGCTCGAGGCCTTATTTCCGGAAGATGCAGCGGGAAAACGACAACATGACCCGCATCACCCGGGAGAACATTTCGGGAGCGAGGGTTATCCGCGCCTTTTCGGCGCAGAGCCGCGAGCGGGAACGCTTTTTTGCCGCCGCAGAGAATTCGGATTCCGCGTCCGTCCGCGCCGGGGTCATTTCGGCGCTGCTGAATCCGCTGACGACCGTTATAATGAACGCCGGAATCATCCTGCTGCTTGTTTTCGGCGGAGTTTCCGTCGACACCGGAAGGCTTTCGCAGGGAGAGCTGATAGCGCTGCTGAATTATATTAATCAGATACTATTGGCGCTTATCGTCCTTGCAAACATAATCGTGATATTCAACCGCGGTGACGCCGCGGCAGAGAGAATTTCAGAAGTGCTTGAAACCAAGCCGGAAATCACCGACGCGGAAGAAACCGGCCGGGGATTTGACGAATCCGCGCCGGCAGTTCGCTTTGACGGCGTTACCTTTCGCTACAACGAGGATGCCGCCGACTCGGTCCCGGCGCTTTCGGATATTTCCTTCACCCTTCCCCGCGGCGGCACGCTCGGGATAATCGGCGGAACCGGCGCCGGAAAATCGACGCTTGTCTCGCTTGTTATGCGATTCCGCGATGTAAGGACCGGCGGGGTTTCGGTAATGGGCAGAGATGTAAAAGACATACAATCCTCCGAACTGCGGGAAATCATCGGATATACGCCGCAGAAAGCCGAACTGTTTTCCGGGACAGTCCGCTCAAACCTTTTGTGGGGCAAACCGGACGCCTCCGACGAAGAGCTTATCTCGGCGCTGAAAACGGCGCAGGCGTTGGATTTTATTATGGCAAAGCAGGGGCTTGACACAAGGGTCGAAGCCGGCGGACGAAACTTCTCCGGCGGACAGCGGCAGAGACTGACCATCGCCCGGGCGATAGTTTCAAAACCACCTATTATAATCCTTGATGACCCCAGCTCCGCGCTTGACGCCGCTACCGACGCCCGGCTCCGCGCCGCGCTGAAGAATGATCTTGCCGATTCGGCGGTGATAATCGTTTCCCAAAGAGTCGCGTCGGTACGAAACTGCGACAACATTTTAGTGCTTGACGGCGGAAAGGACAAGGGACAGGGCAGCCACGGGGAGCTTTATCGCAAATCCCCGATCTACCGAGAAATCTGCGATTCCCAGAACGCTGCGGGAGAGGTGGCGGTATAATGAAATCAAACAAAAACGGAAAAGCCGCCCGCCCGACGCTGCCCCGGCTGATCGAATACATAAAGCCGCATTCCGGCTGGCTCGCCCTCTCGATGGTATGCGCCGCGGCTTCGGTTATATTCACCCTCTTTATCCCGGTTCTGACCGGAGACATAATCGACCTCTGCATCGGCGAAGGAAAGGTGGAGCTTTCGGCGTTTCCTCCGATGCTTATAAAACTCGGCGTCTGCGTTCTTGCCGCGGTTTCGGCGGGGCTGCTCAGCTCTTATTTCAACAACCGCATTACCTTCCGCTGCGCTCGGGAGCTGAGACTGAAAGCGTTTGCCCGGATAACCGGCGCGCCGCTGTCGCTCCTCGACTCGGCGCCTTCCGGAGAGCTGATAAACCGAGTAACCGGCGACATCGACTATGTTTCCGACGGACTGCTGCACGCCTTTACTCAGCTGTTCACCGGTGTGGCCGCGATCTGCGGGACCCTCGTTTTCATGCTCCGCGCCTCCGCCCGCGCGTCGCTGCCGGTCATACTGCTTACGCCGCTGTCTATCGCGGTAGCAGCCGTCATTGCCCGGGGGTCTTATAAATATTTCAGCCGTCAGACGGCAACACAGGCGGACATGGCGGGATATCTCGACGAATACGTCGGGCGGGCGGGGCTGGTAAAGGCTTTCGGACGGGAAAAAGCCGCCTGCGACGGGTTTGATAAGATAAACTCGGAGCTGTATGAATGCGGCTATATGGCGCAGGTATACTCGGCGCTGGTCAATCCTTCGACGCGGCTGGTGAACAACTTCGTCTTCGCCGCCGTCGGAGTAACCGGCGCGCTGATCGCCTGCCGCGGCGGGCTGACGGTCGGGCAGATCACCATGTTCCTCGCCTACGCAAGCCAATACGCCAAGCCTTTCAACGAAATTTCCGGCATCGCCGCTCAGCTTACCGCGGCGCTTGCCTCTGCCGACCGGGTGTTTAAGCTTATCGACACTCCGTTTGAAGACGCAGACGATCCGAAAGAGCCGCTCGAAGCGGCTGTCGCCGAAAAAATCGGCGAAGTTTCACTCGAAAATGTCAGTTTCAGCTACTCTCCCGACAAAAAGCTGATAGAGGAGCTTAACCTTCAAGCAAAGCCGGGACAGCGAATCGCGATAGTCGGTCCCACCGGATGCGGCAAGACGACGATTATCAACCTGCTGATGCGGTTTTATGACATCCGCGGCGGGAAGATCTATGCCGACGGTCGCGACGCCTATTCGATACACCGCGGCGAGCTGCGGCAAAGATACGCGATGGTGCTTCAGGATACATGGCTGATGCGGGGGACCGTCGCCGAAAACATCGCCTACGGCGCCAAAGGCGAAGTCAGCCGGGCGGAAATCGAGCAGGCCGCGGAAAGAGCGATGGCTTCTCCCTTCATCCGTCAGCTGAAAAACGGTTATGACACCGTGATAGACGACGGCGACACCCTTTCCGGCGGTCAGAAGCAGCTTATCTGCATCGCCCGCGTCATGCTTGCGGCGGCCCGGAATCATGGAAACGGCACCGCCGAATCGATGCTTATTCTTGACGAAGCGACGTCAAATATCGACACCCGAACCGAACTTCTGGTTCAGCAGGCGTTTTCTGACCTGATGCGCGGAAGAACGAGCTTTGTCGTCGCGCACCGTCTTTCGACGATCAAATCTTCCGATATCATCCTCGTGATGGATTCGGGAAAGGTGGTCGAACAGGGCAGCCACGAGCAGCTTTTAGCCAAAAATGGTTTTTACGCCGCGCTGTGGAAGGCGATGACCGAAAACAGCTGATATCCGGTTTTTTCGTCATTTGTCACAATATTTTGGCGGGAATATTGTTCATTGCGTCATAATGCTGAATGTTTTCTTTTTATCTATTGCATTTTTTCTCCCGACATGATATAATCTCTCAGAAGGGATAAAACAGTTTCGGCTCGGATACGGGTTATAAAATACGGCTCCGCGAATCGGGATAACAAGCCCGCAGCGAAGCCGAAGCGGACCAAACCGGCGCCGCAACCCGAATACAGCCGGATTCCCCCGACAAAAGCTATAATTTTAATGTATGAGGTAAAAAACCATGCCAGACGAAGTCCTTAGTCAGTTTACTCCCACGGTCGACAAGACCGCGAAGATCGACACCAGCAAAAAGCTGAAGGTCGGCATTATCGGAACCGGCTGGATTGCCGAGTCCCATATTCAGTCCTTCAAGAACATGCCCGACGTCGATGTGGTTGCAGCTGCCGACCTTATCCCCGGCAAGGCTGAAGCTTTCATGAAGCGGTTCGGCGTTGAAGGCGTACGTTTTTATCCGTCCCATAAGGAGCTTATCGACAACGAAGAACTCGACGCCGTTTCGATCTGCACCTACAACCGTCAGCACGCCGGTCCGACCATCTACGCTCTTGAGCACGGAATCCATGTCCTGCTTGAAAAGCCGATGTGCGTAACTCTTGACGAAGCAGTCGAGATCTGCCGCGCCGAGAAGGCTTCCGGCAAGATTCTTTCGATCGGATTCCAGCCGCGTTTTGACGCCAACATGCAGCAGATCGGCAAGATCGTCCGCTCCGGCGCTCTCGGCGAAGTCTATTACATGCAGACCGGCGGCGGCCGCCGCCGCGGCATTCCGAACTCCACCTTTATCGAGGACAAGACGGCAGGCGTCGGCGCTCTCGGCGACATCGGCTGCTACTCCCTCGACATGGTGCTCAACGCTATCGGCTATCCGAAGCCGCTCACCATTTCCGGCTACACCTCCGACTTCTTCGGAACCTCAACCGATTATCAGTCCGAATATGACGCCAAGCGTTTCTCGGTCGACGATTTCGCGGCAGCGTTCATCCGTCTCGAAGGCGGCATAATCCTTGACTTCCGTATCTCCTGGGCAATGCACCTTGACACCCCCGGCGACACCATCATCCTCGGCAAGAAGGGCGGTCTCCGCATTCCTTCCACCGACTGCTGGAACGGCACCGTCGGCGGCCCGATGAAGATATATCACGATGTTGCGGGAACCCAGGTGGAAACCGTTATTCCGATACTCCAGAACCCGGGCAAGATGGGACTCTTCGACAGAAAGATCCGCTCTTTCCTCGACGCCATTAAGACCGGCGGTCCGGCTCCCGTTCCGACCAGCCAGATTCTCTACAACCAGGCTATCATCGACGGCATCGGCCGTTCCGCGAAGCTTGGCCGCGAGATCCAGGTCGTTATTCCGGAGATCTGAGTTTAAACTTCAACCAACGTACAAAAGCCGGGTCCCTCGACCCGGCTTTTGACGGTTATTTATGTCCAGTAATGATTAGCGGATATAAGTAACCGTAAGGCTAAATCAAATTATTCAGGAGCCGCAAATGAAACAGACGACGATGAAGATACTGTCCTTCATTACAGCAATCATAATTTTAGCGATACCCGCAATATCCTGCAACATCGAATACAACTCCGCTCCGGCGGAAACGGATCCGCCGGTCACAAGACCGAGAACCACCACCGCCGCAACAACGAAGGTAACCACCGCGGAGACAACGACCGAGGAAACCACGCTGCCCGACACGACGCCGAGTTCCGTTATACCCGTCGACACAAAGACCTATTCGGAGAAAACGGCAAGACCGAAAGTATCCAGCAAGATAAACACCGAGCCTGATTACATCGCTATCGCCGGAAGCTGCGAAAAGAACGCCCGCATCATAGTCCGCGGCGGCGAGCACGACGTAGAATTCAATGCCGACGGCACATATTTCCTGGGTTCGGTCCAGATCTTCCCCTTCGGCAGTTCCGAATTAAAGGTATACGCTCAGGTTGAAGGCAAAGCGGAAAGCGAGCCGTTCACCCTGCCCGTCGCATACAACCGCTCGGCGACGGGAATCCGCGACGACCGGTTTGAAGTCATAGTCGGACTTGATTCGCAGGGACATTTCATCTCAGCGCTTGAAGACTGGCTGGGTGAGAACCTTCTCACCGACAAGCAGATTTCAAGGATAACCGAAGTCACGGCGCAGAGGGTGAAATACCTGAAAGATACCACCGGCGGAGAGCTTATATATTTCCTTGTCCCGAATTCGATGACGGTTTATCCGGAGACGGTCCCCTCAAGGTACAAGCGCTCGGAGAAGACCCGCACCGCGCAGTTTGTCGAGGCGGTCAAAGCCGGCGGCGCCACGGTAATTGACACAACCGAGACGCTGATCGAGCACAAGACCGACCCGCTCAAACTTTTCCACAAGACCGACTCGCACTGGACGGAATACGGCGCTTTCGTCGCCTATACCGAGTTCTTTAACTACATAGCGAAGTCATTCCCGGCGGCGGCTCCCCGCGATTTCACCGAGATGGGCTTTTACACCATCGACTGCGACGGCGGCGATATGCCGTATTATCTGACTTTCGACACCATCCTCTGCCGCGAACTTGCCGTCAAGGCGGATTATACCTTCACCGAAACCACCCAGAAATTCACCGCGGACGATCATCTGCTTATGCAGCATTCGACCACCCCGGCCGCAAAGGTGTTCGAAAACGACACGCCGGGGCTGCCTAAAATGTTGGTCTATCGCGACAGCTACGGCATCGCCCTCTATGATATGTTCCAGGACAGATGCAGCGTCTGCGATTATGCCGCGATGTGGGATTACGGCTTTGACCGCGACAGGGTAAAGAAACTGCAGCCCGACTATGTCATCTATATCACCGCCGAGCGCGACCTCGGCGATGTAATCGGATATTTCTGATAAAAACTCAGCGTCCCGAAAAAATCGGGACGCCTTTTTTGTTCTTCATTATCCGAAATAAGGTCTCGCTTTCAGCGCCCATCCGGCTTCATAGGCGGGGGCGGCGCAGAGGGCGGAGAATTCGTCCGAAAGGGCGGTCAGCGCCGCTGTTTCTGAGGTTTGGGCAATTTTTTTGAGTTCCGCCGGGCGGCTTATCACTTTTGCCTCCTTCGGGATTCTTGCTATCAGCTCTCTTCCCTTTTCGGACGCCGCTAAAATGTTTATGTAACCGGGGGACGAGGAAATATGCTCTCCCTTTATCCCGAAAAGAAGATACAGCACCGCGCGGCGGAGACGGGCTGCGGAATAGGTCTTTGTCGGCAGACGCGCAATAAGTTCGTTATAATCTCCGGAAATCCTGGCGGCTTTTTTTATCCGGGAGGGCAGGCCGTGCGGGAGGGCGCCGAGGGCTTCCGCCGAGTCGATATCAAGCCGTCGAAGGTTATAAAGTATTGCCGCCGAAGCGATATTCAGCGACATCGGTTTTGCTGTTTTGTAAAGCTCAAAAACTTCCGCCGGTACGGCGCATTTTAATCCTTCAAAGTCGCGGGCGAAAAACAGCCGCCTTGATTCCGTCGCGCTGTCCTGCGTCTCCCGGCTGATGAAAAGCGGCTTTATATCCTTCCCCCTCAGGTGTTTTAAATATTCAACGGCGAGAATGTCGTTCGGGGAGCGGGGGAATTGCTCTTCGAAGACTTCTTCGTATCTGCGGGACAAAACCTCCATATACGGCTCTGAGCTGCCGTCGGCAAGCCCGGCGCATTCTTCCGAAAGGGTGAAAAATCGCTCATTCGTCATGATTTCGGCTGTCCGACGGATATACTCGCTGCCCCCGCGGCAGCCGAACGCGAGATGGGTAAACACTCCGGCAAGGGCGGCCATATCAATTCCGCCGCGGGCAAAATCCGAAGCCGAAGATATGCTCCACGGCGGCGGAAGTTCGATCACAAGGTCATATCCGCACAAAACGGCGGCTTTCGCGCGGAGGTATTTGTCGATGACAGCCGCCTCCCCCCGCTGCACATAACTTCCGCTCATAATTGCGGCGACAGGGGCGCCGGGCAGCTTTTCTTTTATCTTTCTCAGCAGTATTTTGTGGCCGTTATGAAACAGATTGAACTCGGCTATGACCGCGGCTGCCGCGGGAGTCGGTGATATATTAATTAATTCCATTCTTATTTAACCTTTTTGTCTTGAATTCACAGCCGATTTGTAGTATAATAGCAACAATATACTTTGGCGGATGTTAATTTTAACAGCTTCGGCGGGTTCGGCCTGCGAGGCTCTGCCCCAATAAAAATATTTGACAGAGGTTTGAAATGAAAGTCTTAGTTGTAAACGCGGGATCCAGCTCGCTTAAGTACCAGCTCTTCGACACCACGGCAAAAGAAGTGCTTGCCAAGGGTATCTGCGAGCGTATCGGCATCGACGGCAACATCGAGCATCGCAAGGGTGAAAAGGGAGAGAAGATAACCAAGGAAATCCCGATGCCCGACCATTCCGTCGCCACACAAATCCTTGTCGATTACCTTACCGATAAGGAAACCGGCGTTATCGAAACGATGGATGAGATCGAAGCGGTCGGCCACCGCATCGTATCCGGCGGTCCGTACTTCTTTGAAAGTACCCTTATTAATAACGAGGTCCTGGCGATGCTCGAAAAATGCGTTCCCTTCGCTCCGCTGCACACCCCGCCGCATCTTATGGGAATCCGCGGCTGCCTCAATGTAATGCCGAATGTGCCCCAGGTACTCGTTTTCGACACCGCCTTCCATACCACCATCCCGAAAAAGGCTTCGACTTTCCCGATCTCAAAGGAAATGCGCGAGAAGTACTCCATCCGCCGCTACGGCGCCCACGGAACTTCCCACCGCTTTGTCGCAAACGAGATGATAAAAATCCTCGAAAAGACCCGAGGCATGAAGCGGGAAGACACGAAGATCGTCACCTGCCACATCGGCAACGGCGCTTCGATATCCGCCGTCAAAGGCGGCGTCTGCGTCGACACCTCGATGGGCTTCACCCCGCTCGACGGCATAATGATGGGAACCCGCTGCGGAGCCATCGACCCGGCTATCGTTACCTTCATCATGAAGAACGAGGGATATGACCCCGACCGGATGGACAAATACATGAACCAGGAGTGCGGATTCCTCGGCATGACAGACGGCTTCTCCTCCGACTCCCGCGACCTTGAGAGAGCTATTGCCGAAAACGATCCGGAACACAAGGAAGACGCGGTGCTTGCAACCTCGATCATGGCGTATCAGGTTCAGAAATACATCGGCGCATACTCCGCCGCGATGAACGGCCTCGACGCCGTCGTTTTCACCGCCGGAATGGGCGAACATAACCTGGAACTTCGCGACCGCGCCTGCGCAAACATGCAGTATTTCGGCATCGAGATAGACCGCGAGCTCAACTCGGTAACGCATCACCAGCCGAATATAGTAAGGCTTTCAACCGACAACTCCCACGTTGAAGTTTATGTAATCCCGACGGACGAGGAGTATATGATAGCCACCGACACCGAAGAGATCGTAAGCAAGCTTTAATATCTGAGCTTTACCCGGACGGCAATTGCCGTCCGGGATTTTTGTTTTATTGCCGGGACTCAGTTTAAATGAAGTACTCTCTCGGCGTTTTTATGGTAGATTTTTTCTTTGACTTCGCCGGACAGCGGAATCGATTCGAGAAATTCGATATGCTGATTGTCAAAATAATCGCGGCCGAACAAAATTCTGTCCTGATACTTTGTAAGGAATCCGAGAGCGTGCTCCGGGTCGCGGGTGAGAGCGCGGCAGCCGGAACCGGCGGAAATGTCGCACATCAGGTTCGGATATTTGTCAAGATAAAGCGGCAGAAGCCCGCCCGGCTCCACTTTGCCCAGCGGATACGCTTCTTTATACGCCTTTCCGTCGCCGGAGATATGAGCCCAGAAGCCAGGGGCGTGTCCGATGAACGTCGTTTCCGGACAGGCTTCGCAGGCGCGGCCGAACGCCTCAATCCCGCCTCCGTACCAATAATTCGGGCGGGGATGAGAGGACGCCGCCGGAAACTCATAGTCGATATGAACCAATACGGCAAGTCCCAGCTCTCCGCATTTGCGGTAAAACCTGAGGGCGTCGGGATTGTCGTACATCATCCGCAGCTTCAGCTCGCCGCAGATGCGGACGCCGTAGGTATTATAAGCCGAAACGAGCTTTGGTATCGCATCCTCCCGGCGCGGGTCGGGACAGTAGCCGATATAGAAGCGGTCGGGGTATTTTTCGGCAAAGGAGATACAGTATTCAAAAGGTATCGCCAGATTCTCCCTCGAAAACGGGAGTATATGGCTGTATGACGGGTCGTATTCGTCGGGCAGAGCCTCCCAGGACAAAAGGCAGGTCTTGTCTATGCCGTACTTGTCCATATTTTCGACGAATCTGTCGGCGGTATAGTTATACCACATCGGATGGTTATGTATATCGATTTTCATTTTATCGGCCGTCCTTTCGGTTTTTTACAATTATATACCAAAGCCGGATTTTTGTCAACCGAAAAAAGTATGGAACTTTTATTTTTGAGCGGCGTCATATCGTATGTAAACCGAAAACAATAATAAAAAACATTGCTTTATAAAGGAGAACGCTTTGAACAACAAAATTAAAATCATAGCGGGAATACTCGCGGCAGCCCTACTTATATCCGCAGTCGCCGTGGTATCTTCCCTTGCAAAGACGAAACCGAGAGTGCCGAGGCTGATAAACGGCACTACCGAAGCGTGGGAGGAAGAAATGCCCGAAACGACCGATACCCCCGAAACCGAATATGATGCCGAATACGTAAGCTTCGCGCAGAAGCTTGCCGGACAGATGAACGACGAGGAAAACTGGTTTATCAGTCCTCATTCGATCTACACCGCGCTGCTTATGGCGGCTAACGGCGCCGGCGGGGAGACGAAGGCTCAGCTTCTGAAGGCGCTCGGAGTAAAAGATATTAAGTGGGCGAACGAATACGCTGCCATCTTCCGCGAAAAGGTAAAGACCAACGACAAGATTACCCTTGAAACCGCCGATTCGCTCTGGCTCAACACCGACGCCATGAACGGCATAGAGTTCAGCGACGGTTTTAAGAAGCTTTGCGCCGAAATATTCGACGCGGCGGTCGAGGAAGTGACTGCGGCCGATGCAGTCGCAAAGGTTAACGCCTGGGTCAGCGAAAAAACTCACGGCAGGATAAAGAACCTTATATCCGACAACGGATTCGACGCGGCGCTTGTCGACACTATCTATCTCAAAGCCGACTGGGAAAAGGAATTCGATAAAAGCAACACCTATAAGCAGGTTTTCCACTCGAAGAACGGCGATGACAAGGAAATCGATTTCATGCACCAGACAGAGACCTTCGAGTATGCGGAAAGCGGCGACGCGCGGATAGCCGTGCTGCCTTACGTTGGCGGGGCTGTCTCTATGATGCTCATTTTGGGGGAATACGAAGGCGATGTCGAAAAGCTTATAAGCGAAGCCGAATATTCGGATACCCTCCTTTATCTCGCTCTTCCGAAGATATCGAGCGAATCCTCGTTTAACCTGAACGAAGTAATGGAGAAACTCGGCGCGGCCGATTGCTTCAACCCCTCAAAGGCGGATTTCACCCCGATGGTAACCGCCGGCAATATGTATATTGAAAAGATACTCCACAAAGCCAACGTCGATGTCGACGAAAAGGGAACCGAAGCCGCCGCCGCGACCGCAATCGTTCTGCGCACGACGGCTTTTATCGAACCCGATCCGACAGAGCCGACCGAGTTTATCTGCGACAAGCCGTTTACCTATCTTATCCGCGACAACGAGACCGGAGAGATACTCTTTATCGGCAGATACAACAACGCCGAATAAGACAAACCTCACGGGTATAACCCGAAAAATCCATAAAATCATGCCGCGCTTTCGGGCGCGGCGCTTTTTTATATTGAAAATTAACGGTTTGGATGTAAAATTATCAGATTTAGGTTGAAAAAAATTGCATAAGGTATTATAATATAATAGATAAGTATTTTTATACGGAGGAAACACCATGCTCAATATCAGAATAACCCCGACTCAAAATAAAAAAGAAAAGCCGGATCAGACGAAATTAGGCTTCGGCCGCTATTTCACTGACCATATGTTCCTGATGGATTATAACGAAGGACAGGGCTGGCACGACGCTCGGATCGTTCCGTTCGGAAACCTTTCCCTCTCTCCCGCCACCATGGTATTCCATTACGCGCAGGAGATGTTCGAGGGAATGAAAGCCTATCTCTCGCCGGAAGGCAAAATCCTGCTCTTCCGCCCCGATATGAACGCGAAGCGGCTGAACCGCACCAACCAACGAATGATCATACCAGAACTTCCGGAAAAAGACTTCGTCGACGCAGTCAAAGCTATCGTTAAATACGACTCCGACTGGATTCCGACCGCGCCGGGAACTTCGCTGTATATACGTCCCTTTATCATCGCGACCGACCCGTTTTTGGGAGTTCATCCGTCGGAAAGCTATCTTTTCGCGATAATCCTCTCCCCTGTCGGCGCCTATTACGCCTCGGGGATAAATCCGGTCAAGATTTTTGTCGAAAAGCACTACACCCGCGCCGTCAGGGGCGGCACCGGATACGCGAAGGTCGGCGGAAACTACGCCTCTTCCCTCATCGGTCAGCAGAAGGCCGAGGAGATGGGCTACGCTCAGGTGCTCTGGCTTGACGGAATTGAGCATAAATACATCGACGAAGTCGGCGCGATGAACGTCTTTTTCGTCGTCGACGGAGAGGTGCTCACCCCTTCGCTCGACGAAGGCTCGATTCTTCCCGGCGTTACCCGCGATTCCTGCATACATCTGCTGAAAAGCTGGGGATATAAAGTGACGGAGCGCAAGATTTCCCTTGAAGAGATCGTCCGCGCAAACGAAGAAGGAAGACTCGACGAAGCCTTCGGCACCGGAACCGCCGCGGTAATCTCTCCTATCGGCGAGCTTAATGACGACGGCAACAAGATGATCCTCAACGAAGGAAAGATCGGCCCCATCAGCCAGAAGCTTTACGACAGCCTCACCGCGATTCAGTGGGGACGGGCGGAAGGACCTGAAGGCTGGTCTGTCATCGTCGATTAAACCGGTATAAATGGAATACATAATATCCGCATCCGACGCGGGAGAGGACATCAAAGCTTTCCTGCGCCGGAAGGATATATCAAGGCGGATCTGCATCCGTCTCAAGAACACCGAGGGCGGGATACTTGTCAACGGCGAATTCGCGACGGTGCGGCGGGTGCTGCATGAAGGCGATGTGCTTACCCTTTCATTCGAAGACAGGGAGCCTGCCGCGAATATTAATTACGCTCCGCCCGCCGACTTTGAAAGCTCCGGCGTAACGATTCTTTATGAAGACGAACGGCTTATCGCTTTCGACAAGCCGCCTTTCATGCCGACGCATATATCATGCGGGCATCTTGACGACAGCCTTCTGAACGCTGCCGCGGGGCTTTTCAAAAACCGCGGTGTCCCGTTTGTCTTTCGTCCGGTGAACCGTCTTGACCGTGACACCTCCGGCATCGTGCTCTGCGCGAAGGATCAGCCGGCGGCGTCGATCATGTCAAAGCTGCTTATCGCGGGCAGGGTCGAAAAGAGTTACATCGCCGTTCTGGACGGCGCGCCGGAGCTGCCGCAGGGAATTATCGAGGGCTATATCCGCCGCAAAGCCGGCAGCATAATCGAGCGGGAGCCGGCGGAACAAGGCGAGCCGTCGCAGTTTGCGTCGACCCGATACAAGCTCCTCGGCAGGAGTTTCTGCGGAGGAGCCGTTGTCGAAGCTATGCCGATAACCGGGCGGACGCATCAGCTGAGAGTGCATTTTAAGATGATCGGCTGCCCGATTCTGGGCGACACCCTTTACGGCGAAGGATCGCCGCTTATAGAAAGACAGGCGCTGCACGCATCAGAACTCAGCTTCCCCGACCCTTTCGGAGAAAATCAAATCACCATTGTTTCAGAGCCGCCGCCCGACATCAGGCGGCTGTATAAGGAGTTAACTTGACAGATCAAAAACCGGCAGCGATAGAAATATCCGAAGAAAAAACCAAAAAACGAAGCCGGATATTCGATTATATGACGCCCGCTGCGCTGGTTGTATTCATTATCGCCCTTTTAGGGGTGCCGGTACATATAATTTCCTACCGAAGCGCAGCGTTTGCCGACTTCTGGAACCTTACCGTCTGCGCCGCCGTCAGGTGCATCATCGCGCAGCCGACAAACCTGCTTCCCTTTTCGCTCGGGGAGATCGTTATTTTGCTGCTCCCTTTCGGGATAATCGCATTTTTGACCGCCGTTATCGTAATGTCGATAAAAGGCAGCAAGAAGGTATGGAAGCTCATAACCTCCGTCTTCGCCGTAGCGGCTTACGTTTATATCCTGCTGTCGATAGGCTATATCGCCGGATACAACACCACGACCGTCGACAAAAAATTAGGGCTTGACAGACAGAACGTCAGCGGCGAGGAACTTTACAAAACCGCCTGCCTGCTGCGGGAAAACGAAAACAAATACCTTAACCGGGTCGTCTTCGGCGGCAGCGGCGCTTCGGTCATGCCTTATTCGATAAAGGCGATGAACGACAAGCTTATCGATGCTTATGAAAAGGCGTCCGAGAAATACGACTTCATCCCGACTTTTTACTCGAGGGTGAAGCCGATTCTGCTGAGCGAGCCGATGACATACACCCATCTCTCCGGTGTTTATACCCTTTACACCGGAGAAGCCAACATAAACACGAATTTCCCCGACTACACCCTGCCCTTCACCGCCTGCCACGAGCTTTCGCATCAGCGCGGGATAAACCGCGAAGACGAGGCGAATTTCCTCGCCTTCATAGTCTCGATAGAGAGCGACGACCCGTACATACTTTACAGCGCTTATCAGAATATGCTTGAGTATGTTCTCAGCGCGCTTTATTCGGCGGATAAGGACCTTTATACGGCCTTCTTCCGGGAAATGGACCCCCGGCCTTATTACGAAATGGTGGCTTACAACCGCTTCTTTGATAAATACCGGGAAAGCAAAGCGGCGGAGGTTACCGACTCGGTAAACGACAGCTATCTCAAAGCGTCGGGACAGCCTCAGGGGACAAAGAGCTACGGGCTTGTGGTAGACCTGGCGGTGGCTTATTACCGGGATTCGTTTGATATGGTTGAGATGCCGGAAATCAAACCCGCGGAATAACACGGATTTAAAATAATAAAAAATGAAGAAAACGAGCTGTAACAAAACATTGCGCACGGCGGCGGTAATTTTGGCCGTCCTGATCTTCGGCGGGACTTTCGCCGGGGTCTTTTCGCTGCGCGCCGTGAAAAAAGACAATTCGTCGCCTTCGAAATTCATAAACGACGAGCCGTGGTACGACGAGGAACTTTTTTACTGGGCGCAGATTGCCTCGGTCTGGTTCGTTCCGATAACCGTCTTCTCCAAGCTTGACGGAGTTGACGTGAAATCATCCTCCTTTTACAAAAATACCGTTATTTCGAAGGGGGACAAATACTTCACCATCGACAACGACACCATGATGTTCGCATATACCGAAGAGAGCGGGATGTTCTATTTCAAGACGTATATGCTGCGCTCCGGCACGATCTGGGTGCCGGCGGAAAGGGTCTGTTCCTATTTCGGGCTGGGATTTGAAGTGCTGGCATCATCCGCCGGGACCGCGGTAAGGATATCCGACGACAAAGCCCAGACTTCGCTCGAACAGCTGCTCGCTACCTACAATCCCGACCTTCTGGCGGCGGCATATGCCCCCGAAACAACGACGGCGAAGCCGCCCGCAAAAACGACCGCGCCGGAAACCGAGACGACCGAAGAACGCGATATTGAAGACATTAGCTACGACCGGGTGCGCTTCACCTTTGAAGACTGCCCGAACGAATATACCCGGGAACTGCTCGATGTGCTTGAGAAACACAATATCCGCGCGACCTTTTTCGTGACCGGAGGAGGCATCGCCGCATATCCCGAGCTTATCAGCCGGATGGCTGCCGACGGCCATTCGGTGGGGCTGCACTCGATGTCGCTCGATGAAAAATTTTTCGCCGAAGATATTCGCAATTTCATAAACGAGCTTGAAGAAGAAAACGCATTGCTCGACCGGGTAATAAAAAGCCGGACAAGGCTCGTTCGGGCGCCGAACGGCTCGTGGTCGGACAAATTTCACATACTTAATACCGAATACGATGAGATCAAAGCCGCGGGATTCGTCGTCTGGGACTGGAACATATATGTTCCGGACGAGGCGGACGTCGCCTCGATATACGAAGCGATCATCCCCGAACTGCTCTCGGACACGGCGGAAGACCCGGTGATACGGCTTTCCGTCGGAGAGCATACCGCTGCGGGAATCGATGAAGTTCTCACCTATCTTGCCCCGATAAAAGGGCGGGTAAGCTTTGCCGGCATAACATTCTCGGAACCGGAACTGAATTTCATAGGGGTATACGAATAATAAAGAGGAGCATTCAGAGGCATATGGACAACGAAAAGAAGAAAATACTCATAGTCGAGGATGAGAAGAACATCGCTCAGATGCTCGCCTTCAACCTTTCGCAGGCCGGATACGACTTCGATATCGCCTATGAAGGCGAAGAAGGGCTGAAAAAGGCGCTTGATGAAGATTTTGACCTCATACTGCTTGACATAATGCTGCCGAAGCTGGACGGCTTCGAAGTCTGCCGGCGGATAAGGGTGAAAAAATCGACGCCTATCATCATCGTGACAGCGCGAGAGGAAGAGATCGACAAAATCCTCGGACTCGACCTCGGCGCCGACGATTACGTCACAAAGCCGTTTTCCATCAAGGTGCTGCTGGCGAGGGTAAAATCAAATATCCGCCGCGCTTCAAACGAGCTGGTAAACGGCACCTCCGGCGACAATCCGGAGGTTATACGGATCCGGGATCTCATGATCGACTGCGAAAGGTATCAGGTAACAAACCGCGGCGAGCAGATAATGCTTACCAAAAAAGAATATGAGCTGCTGCTTCATCTTGCCCGCAACAAGGGGAAGGTCTTTTCTCGCGAACAGCTGCTTGAGGAGGTCTGGGGATATGAAGGCTTTTACGGCGACCAGAGCACGGTCGACGTTACCATATCGCGGCTCCGCTCAAAGCTTGAGATCGACTCCTCCCGTCCCGAATACCTTTTCACCAAGCGCAGCATGGGCTACTACATAAAATGACTTCCCTTACACCCGTCTGTCATGTTTAAAAGTCTGTATTTAAAGATAATGCTGCTGTTCGCCATCTTCATGGCGGCTGTCATGGCGGCGGTCGGAACGATACTGATGGATTCGGTTTACCGCTTCTATGTAAACGAATTCTCGGCGCAGATGGAAGACTGTCTTTCCGAGGGCAGCCGCTCCGGTCTGCGCGATGAGCTGATATCGGCGCTCGGCGATACCGATCCGCCGAAAGCGCAGAAGGCGATACTGACGGCTTACGGCACCCGTCTCGGCATAGACGAATACCGCAGCTTCTATATCCTCGACATGTCGGGGAAGACTCTCGCCGGCTCGCGGGAGGATCAGAACGAAAATCCCCCTCTCACCCCGAATCTTATAAGCGCGATGTCCGGCATGGACGGAAGCGATACAAAGGTGGGAGATTTTTACTCCGACTATGCCGCCTACCTCACAAACGGCGAACGCTCCTGCGTAATCTATATCATAGATACGCAGGAGGAAATGCGTCTGCTTTCCTGGGAGATCTTTTCGCTTATCTTAAAATCGATATTCATCGGGCTTGCGTTGGCCGTCGCTCTCAGCTTCCTGCTGGCAAAAGCGCTGACAAAACCGATCCGCGGACTGACGGTCGGCGCTCAGGCGGTTATGGCAGGGGAATTTACACACGAAATAACCGTCTCCGGCGCCGACGAGATCGGCGTTCTGACTTCTACCTTCAACGATATGCGCCTTACCCTCAAAAGCACATTCGACGAGGCGAACCGCGAACGAATGAAGCTGGAAACGGTGATGGCGAACCTGAAAGACGCGGTCATCGCCTATTCCGACACGGGAAAAGTGATCCAGATAAACGACAGCGCGAGAAAGCTGCTCGGTATATCCGACGGAACGAATATCGTCCTTACTCTCGGCGATACCCTGTCTCTGCTCGGCGTCGGCTATGCCGAGGGAAAGATAGATACCCTCTCGGCGGACAAATCGGTTTCGGATGACGGAGAACATTCGGAGCGCAGCAGCTTTACCCTGCACGAGATAGTATACGGCGACCGGGCTCTCGATATCGCCGCCTCCGCATTCAGATATTACGAAAGCGATACCGCGAAAAACGGTATTATTCTGGTTATTCACGACGTCACCAGCCGCTATGAGCTGGACAAGGCGCAAAGGGAATTTGTCGCAAACGTAAGCCATGAGCTGCGCACCCCGCTTACCGTCATAAAAGGCGCGGCGGAAACGCTCTCTCTCTATCCGGACATGGACCCTTCGATGCAGAGCACCTTCATCTCGAACATCACCGACGAAAGCGACCGGATGATGCGGATCGTAGGCGACCTTCTGACTCTTTCGAGGCTCGACAACCGCCACACGAAATGGCAGATCACCGAGTTTGACATGAACGCATCCCTCCGCCATATCTGTACCATCCTGGCGGCAGACGCCGGGCGGAGAAATCAGCGCATCATATTCGCCCGCAGCGATAAAATCCCGCCGGTGCTCGGCGACAAGGAGCGGATCGAGCAGGTCATCATTAATATTATTTCAAACTCGATAAAATATACCCCGGAGGGCGGCGAGATCCGGGTCCGGAGCCGCGCCGACAACACACGGGCATATATCTACGTCCGCGACAACGGCGTCGGAATCCCGCCGGAGGATATCCCGCATCTGTTTGAGCGGTTTTATCGCGTGGAAAAATCGCGTTCCGCCGATGCGGGCGGCACCGGTCTCGGGCTTGCCATCGCCAAAGAGATCGTCGTCGCCCACGGCGGTGAGATTACGATAAGAAGCAAGGTCGGCCACGGTACCGAGACGATTATTATACTGCCACTCAGAACCGCGCTTACCAACGAAACCGGCTCGTGAAGATATCATGCAGAAAAACAGTTTTATTAAGCGCTTCGCGCACTCGGTGAGGGAGGCATTCCGCGGGTTTTACTCCCGCAGGGCGCGGGCGATCGAAACGACAAAAAACGCGCTGCTTGCGCTGCTCCTCGTCTCGCTTGCCGTAATGTCCGTCCTGCTTATTTTGAGAACTCAGCGGATGACGGTAAACAAGCCAGTCGATGTCGACGTCGACCGCCTGCTTACCCTGAAAGAAAGCGATCGGCAAACAATCGCTTCATACAGCTCCGAAAGAGTCTCCCCCGAGTTCTTCGCATATCGTGACGGCAGCACCCAAAAAGCGCTGTTCGGTCCGAAAAGCCTGATGAGCGGCGCTTTAACGGTTGTCTCCGACGCAATTACCTGTCTTTTCGGCGCCTCCTCCGTCGTTTCCGAAGTTGAAGGTCAAGCCGGAGAGGAGCTTTGGCTTTCCTGTCTTGACGCGGAAAAATTCGTCTATCTGAAATTCCGCTCTCCGCTGCCGGCTCCGGTACTGCGGATGTTTATTGACGGGTCGCTTTACACCGACAACTCGAATGAAGCCCGGGGAGAGATTTACTATCTGAGCGACATGTTCATCCTTCCTGCCGAAGAATCGCCGGACGGCAGACGGAGCGTCAGAGGTATCGCCCGAAGCGGCAGCGGCAGAATCATACGCTACGACTGCCCGGACCCCGCGCTTGACTTTGAAATGCTTTCTACCTACGGCGCCAACGCCGAGTTTGTCGGCTTCAAGTTTGCGCACGAGGATAATCCGCTCGGGCTTGAGCTTGACCCCTGCTGTCCGATAATTACAACCGAAATGCCGGTCAAGTGCATTTCCGTTTCGACCTCGGCCACACCCGTCACCGCCGTCCATACAAACGAGCTGCTCAGCCTTTTCGGATACAACCCCAATCGGTTCAACCGCTATAACGATCCGGAAACCCATTCGGATATCTATATCGAGACCTGGGGAACTCTCCGCTTCGGTACCGATAAAATTCAATTCAGCGCGACCGGAGAAGCGGGCGGGATACGCATCTCCGATTATCTGCCTTACGGTTACAGCGCGGCGGACTATAATATCTACGAGCTGTTCAACTGCTCGGAAAACTTTCTTTCGATGCTTACCGCGCTTGACAGCCGGCTGACCGGCGGAGATGCCTCCCCCGTCCTCGACGCGGTTTATGCCGAAGATGACAGCGTCGTCATCCGTTATCGGTTCTGCTTCGACAACATAAGCATCGACAGCGAAAGAGCCGTCGAGTTAACCTTTTCCGGCGACAGGATAACGAAAATACGCCTTGACTGCCTTATCGTCTCGAATCTGCTTACAAGACAGAAGACCTTTACGATGCCGGTGGCTTTTTTAGGAGTTGAAAGCGGCGATTCCGACGAGACGGTCAGCTCCGGCGCTTCCATCCGGCTTGTTTACGCAATCGGGGAGGAAGAGGGAGGGGCGGTGCCGGCGTCATGGGCGCTTTCCGCAAAAACGGATGAATTATCGGAGGCGGGAAATTGAACTGGAGAAAGATAAAAACAGTACTCATCCTGCTGCTTGCCGCCGTAAATATCTATCTGCTCGTCGTGCTCATCTCTCAGTATCAGGTAGGCAGTACCGTCGGCGTTCCGGAAATGAAGGCCGCATTAAAGCTGCTCGAAAAAGACGGTATCCGGGTCGGAGAGGATGTTTTATCCGGCAAAAAACCTTATTACCGCGTCTGGCAGTCGGACTACGACTCCGACAGGCGCGCTCAGCTGCTTGCGCGTATTTTCGGCGCGGAAGCGGCGGCGGAGGCCGGGATGCACCTAACCGGAGAAGGTCTCGAGCTGTCGCTTGCCGGCATAGGCGTTGTCCGCTTCACCGATTCCTCTCCCTTTTTGCTTAAATTCACCGCCGACGGCTGCACATATGCGGGCGAATACGACGAACTTCTGTCATCCGCGGAAAAACTCCCCGACGGGATAAAGCGCTGCGGATGGCTGAGGCGAAAGGACCTCGGGAAAAAGCTGGAACAATTTCTGTCGGGTTCGGTGCCCGGCGCCGAAACCGGCGCGCCAATTCCCGCGAAAATCGCCGATATCGATGTCGATTCCGCAATATACTTAAGCTCGGAACGGCTTTATATCGCCCGTTTCACCCAGCTTGCCGAAGGCTGCGCTATCGAAGGCAGCGGCGGGATATTCGCAGTCAGAGCCGAACTTGTCTTATATACCGACGCTTCGATAATCTGGCTCAGCAACCCGGAATACTATACCGCGGCTTTGCTTGATGAGATAAACATCCTTTTCCGGGAGCGCGATCATATTCTGGCGCAGTCGCCGGCCGATGACCGGGACAAAGCTTCGGAGATACTGGTGACCGGTATCGAGCCTGTATACTGCGTGAACTGGAACGCGGATCTCAGCGATTTTTACCTGATCCCCTCCTGGAATATCAGCTATTCCGACGGCAGCAAAAGGACCCGCAACGCAGTCAACGGAAGCCTTGTCGGAGGATGAACCGAAAATTTCTGTGTTTTTCCGGTATAATAGCTCTCAAAACGTAAGATTTGTTTAATTTTCTCTTTACTTTTCATTTATTGTATGATATAATATAGTTTGCCTGAAATATACAGACGCTTTGTCTGTCATTGATTTTTTATTTCAAAAAACCGTATGTTCCGCCGGGGCATAAAGCCGGAGACGAACATCATATAAATAAAGGACTGAATACTGATGGAAAAGCTTATCATCAACGGCGGTACCCCGCTTCGCGGGAAAGTCCAGATAAGCGGAATGAAAAATGCCGCTCTGCCGATCGTAGTCGCATCGCTTCTGACAAACGATGTCTGCGTGATCGAAAATCTGCCGTCAATAAGCGATGTAACCCTTACCCTCACGATACTTGAAAAAATGGGCTGCAGGATACGCATGCTTACCCGCGACCGCGTCGAGATAGACTCGCGGCCGGCCGTCTGCGGCTCCTCTCCCGTCGAGCTGGTATCTAAAATGCGCGGCTCGACCTATCTTTTAGGCGCGGAGCTGGGACGCTGGCACAGAACCAAAGTCGGATATCCAGGCGGCTGCGATTTCGGAGTAAGGGCCATCGACCAGCACATCAAAGCCTTCGAAGCGCTCGGAGCGGAAGTCTCTGTCGACAAAGGCTGCGTAACGGCAGCCGCGCCCCGGGGACTTCACGGCAGCAGCATATATTTTGACCTCGTTACCGTCGGCGGGACCGTTAATGCGATGCTTGCCTCGGTAATGGCGAAGGGCACGACCGTCATCGAAAACGCCGCCCACGAACCGCATATCGTCGACACCGCGAACTTTCTGAACACCTGCGGAGCGCGGATCACCGGCGCCGGAACCGATACAATCAAGGTAAGAGGCGTCGAGAAACTTCACGGCTGCAGCTACGCTATAATCCCGGATATGATCGAAGCCGGCACATATATGTGCGCCGCCGCCGCGACATCCGGCGCGCTGGTTATCTCGAATGTCATCCCCAAGCACCTTGAGTCGATCTCGGCAAAGCTTGAGGAGATGGGCGTTCTTATCGAAGAATACGACGATTCGGTCTATGTAACGAGATCGGGTCCGCTTAACCGCGTCAATGTAAAGACCCTGCCCTATCCCGGTTTCCCGACCGATATGCAGCCTCAGATGGGCGCGCTTATGTGCCTTGCGGAAGGGACGAGTTATCTCAACGAAACGGTAATCGAAAACCGCTTCAAGTATACAAACGAGCTGCAGAAGATGGGAGCTTCCGTCCGCGTCGTCGGTCATACCGCGATTTTCGACGGCGGCGCCCCGCTGTCGGGAGCCAAAGTCAGAGCGGTTGACCTTCGCGCCGGCGCCGCAATGGTAATCGCCGCGCTTGCCGTCCGCGGGATCACCGAGATATCGGAGATCGATCATATCGACCGCGGCTATGAGGATCTTGTCGGCAAGCTGCGCGCCGTCGGCGCGGATATCCGCCTGGTGGTCTACAACGACACCCAGATGCTTGACGAGGCTTAAAAGATGATCGAAGGCATTATCTTCGACATGGACGGAGTGCTGGTCGACTCGGAACCGGCTATAACCCGCGCTTCGATGGCTTCCCTTTCCGAATGGGGAATAAAAGCCGAATACGACGACTTCAAGCAGTATACCGGCATGGGCGACGACCTTTTTATCGGCGGCGTCGCAAGGAAATACGGCCGGGAATACGACGTTCGCATGAAAGCGCGCGCCTATGAGATATATCTTGAAAAAGCGGACGAATGGGTAAAAGTCTACCCGTGGTCAAAGCCGCTTATCGACCTGTTTTCGGAGAAATACAAGCTCGCCGTCGCTTCCGCCTCGGACAAGGTAAAAGTGGAGTGCAACCTCCGCTGCATCGGCGCCGATCCGTCGGTTTTTGCAGCCCTTATTACCGGCTCGGATGTTAAAAACAAGAAACCGGCGCCGGACATATTTCTGCTGGCTGCGGAAAAGGCGGGCATTGATTGTTCATCGACCGTCGTTTTTGAAGACGCGGTTTCCGGCGTAATGGCGGCGAAGGCCGCCGGATGCGTCTGCATCGCCGTGACCACTTCTTTCCCCGCCGATAAGCTGTATCAAGCGGGAGCTGATTTTGTAATCGACGACCTCTCCCTCGCGCCCGAAATTATAGAAAAGTTATAAAACACCGCCGGAGCAGATCCGGCTATTTTCATATTCGGAGGAAAATCATGAAAAAGATTACCCTGTTCAGGAACTTCGACGTCGTCCGGGGCGGCTCCGTCCATCGCGGCTGCACCGTCGCCGTATCGGACGGAAAAATCCTCTCGGTCGGCGACGATTCGGAGATAAAAGACGCCGAAATAATCGACGGCGGCGGAGTAAATTATCTTTTGCCGGGATTTATCGACCTTCATGTCCACGGCGGCGGCGGTTTTGACTTTATGGACGGCGACGCCGCCGAATACAAAGCCATATCAAAATTCCACGCCTCTCACGGCACGACGGCTCATTATCCGACCACCCTCTCCGCCTCGCGCGAAGAGCTGCTGGCGTCGGTACGCGCTTTCGACGAAGCCGCGGCGGCGGGCGGCGGGGCGAAGATGCTCGGTATTCACCTTGAAGGGCCGTATATCGCGAAATCGCAGAAGGGCGCGATGGACGAAAAATATATCCGCGACCCGATCAAAGAGGAATATGAGGAACTGCTCGCCGTCTCCGGCAATATCCGCCGCATGACGATAGCCCCCGAACTGCCGGGAGCGGTTGAACTCGGCGCTTTCCTCTCCGAAAAGGGGGTTCTGCCCTCGATCGGGCATACCGACTGCGTCTGCGAAGACGTCATCGACGCATACACCCGCGGCAGCTACCGGCTGATGACCCACCTTTATTCCGCGATGAGCATGACTCGGCGGATCGGGGTCTGGAGACGGGCGGGCGCGGTCGAAGCGGCTTATCTCCTGGACGGAATGTATGTCGAGATTATCGCCGACGGCATCCATCTGCCGCCTGAGCTTCTTAAACTTATATACAAGATCAAGGGCAGCGGCAGGATAGCCCTTATTACCGACTCGATGCGCGGCGCCGGAATGGCGCAGGGAACGCAGTCGATTTTGGGCAGCCGCAAAAACGGGCTTCCCTGCTGGATCGAAGACGGCGTTGCGAAGACATATGACCGCACCGCGTTTGCAGGATCGATTGCGACATCCGACCGACTTGTCCGCAATATGGTATACCTCGCCGGTGTATCTTTGCCGGAGGCTTCGAGGATGGCGTCGGAAACTCCCGCCGAAATAATGGGAATAAAAAATTCCCGCGGCTCAATCGACGCGGGAAAGTATGCGGATCTGGTCATAATGGACCGAGAGCTGCGGGTCAAACGGACGGTTGTTGAGGGAGAAACGGTTTTTGAGGGGTAATGCAGATGCGCTGAAGGATTCAGCGGCTTGATTTCGCCGGAGGAGGCTTTTGTCTCCTCCGGATTTATTGTTCCGACCGGGCGGGAGAGTATCGGTCAAGCCTTATGATTATTGATATCATCCGCCGTTTGCTTCTATGTCTGCTTTTTATAAATGCAGCTCCGCGTCTATCTGATACGCGCTTACGCCGGAGGCTATCCGGGCTTTAACCTCTTCCGCTTCTCGGTAAATACGGTCGATGTCGTAATCAAACGACTTAAGCCATATTTCGTAAGACGGAGCAACCGTATCTGTCAGGTTTCGGTTTCCGTTCTTTTTTATTTCCGGTTCTGCCTCAGCGCCTCAAAGGCGAGCACCGAGGCGGCGGAGGCCGCCGAGAGCGCTTCGCCGAATTCACGGCCGTAATCGAGGCGGACGATAAGGTCAAGCTCCGGGCGGAGACGCTTCTTTATCCCGCGCTTTTCCCCGCCGACGACGAGCAGCAGCGGGCGCGTCAAGCTTGCGTCCCAGACAGAAACCGAGTCCTCGATATCCGCGCCTACCGCCTTATATCCGGCTTTTTTCATCAGCCGCAGCGCTTCCCGGTCGTCCGGAACATCCCTTAAAATACCGTCTTCCCCTAAAATGCGGGCTTCCGGGCAAAGATACATCGGGATAAGCTCGCTTGCTCCGGCGGATGCGCGGCAGACAGTTCCCGCCGCCGTCATCCAGCTTCGCGGTGAAAGGATGAGCCCGTCCGCCCCCGCGGCGTATATCGAGCGGATCGCGTAGCCGTAGTTATACGGGTCTTCGATGCCGTCTATCATGAAGAACAAGCCGTCTTCCGGAAGAACATCCGCCGAAAGGGTGATAAATTCCCGGTCGGCGCAGAAGGCGAGCACCCCGCCGTGGCTGGCGCTGATGGCCGCCGCGTCGATTACCTCCCTCGGAACAAGCTCGATCCGGAAGCCGAATTCGTCGGCGCGCCGCCGCAGCCAGGCAAGCTCTTTCGGCGTTTTTTCTTCCTTTGCGCGGTCGTAATATATCCGCTCAATCCTGCGCGCCGGCAAGCCGCCGTTTCTTTCCCTTTCAAGCGATCGGATCACCGCGCGGACCGAAACCATTCCTTCGAAAAGAGAGGGATCGACCGACAGATTTTCTTTCCTCAAATTTCAACCTCGCCTTTCAGCCGTTCTATTGCAGCCATTACGCTTCCCTCGGCTTCGACTGCCGCAAAAGCGTCTTCGAAAGAGCAGCCGGAGAGTTCCGCCGCTATACCGGCGGCGCGCCGAAGCAGCTTTTCATTTGTCGGCTTTACGTTTATCATGATATTTTCGTAAACATATCCCAGCCTCGCCATCACTCCGGTGGAAATCGAGTTAAGTATCAGCTTTTGCGCGGTTCCGGCTTTCAGCCGAGTTGAACCGGTCAATGCCTCCGCACCGGTGTCGGCGAATATCGTAAGCGACGCGGCGGCTCCGAGCGGGGTGTCGGGATTGCAGACAACAGCCGCGGTAAAAGCTCCGCATCCGGCGGCGTATTCCACCGCCGCGACGACGTGTTTCGCTCCGCCTGCGGCGGAAATCCCGACGACAGAATCGTCGGCGGTTATATCGAGAGCGGCGATATCTCCCCGTCCCGCTTCGGCGTTGTCTTCCGCGCCCTCGGCGGCTTTGAAAAACGCCTTTTCCCCTCCCGCCATCAATGCGACTACCCTGTCATAGCCTACGCCGAAGGTCGGCGGACATTCTGCGGCGTCGAGGGCGCCCAGCCGTCCGGATGTTCCTGCGCCGACATAGATAAGCCGCCCGCCGCGCGACATCCCCTCGGATATTCGCTCTATCGCTTCGGCGATCTCTCTTTCCGCCGCAGCAACCGCTTCAACGGCGCGGCGGCTTTCTTCGTTCAGCATCCGAACAACCTCAATCGGCGCCGCTTTATCAAGATTCATGGTGCGCGGGTTGCGCGCTTCGGTTTTAAGGGGAGAATGTAAGGACATGAAATTTACCTCGCCTATTTATTCCTATATATTTTACCACTTTGCCGGCGTTTTGGCAAGAGGAAGATTAGCCGACGGATTATATCCGTGTTTCTAAAAATAAAATCAGCTGACGGAATCTGTATTATTCGGTCTCGTCGGATGAGACGCCGGCAAGCGCCGGTTATTCCTCTGTTTTTGCAGCTGCGCTGTATACTATCTCACCGTTCTCGACTGAAACGGTCACAATGTCTCCCTCTTTAATGCGCTGTTCGAGCATCGCGGTTGAGAAGGTATCTTCAATTCTGCGGGTAATTTCGCGGCGGAGCGGGCGAGCGCCCCAGACGGGATCCATCCCCTCCTTTGCAAGCAGAGCGACAACGTCGTCTCCGAAGCTGATATCAACTCCTATCGACGCGATTCGTTCTTTGATGCCGTTAAGCATATGAGAGGCTATCTGCTTTATTTCCTCCTCGCCCAGGCGGTCGAAGATTATGATCTCATCGACGCGATTGAGGAACTCCGGACGGAAGGTCTCTTTCAGCGCCGCGATAAGCTTGTCATGAAGCTGATCTTTTTCGGATTTTCCGACAGGCTCGTCCGAGAAGCCGAGCGGGCGGCTCCGGTCGAAGTAATTCTTGGCGCCGATATTTGACGTCATTATTATGACGGTATTCCTGAAATCTACTTTCCTGCCCTGAGAATCGGTAAGCACGCCGTCGTCAAGAATCTGCAGCATGATATTGAAGACATCCGGGTGCGCCTTCTCGATCTCGTCAAACAGCACCACCGAATAAGGTCTGCGGCGGATCCTTTCGGTAAGCTGTCCGCCCTCGTCATATCCGACATAGCCGGGCGGCGAGCCGATCATCTTTGAGACGCTGTGTTTTTCCATGTATTCGGACATATCTATCCTGATAATGGCGCTCTCGTCTCCGAAGAGGATTTCCGCAAGCGCTTTTGAAAGCTCGGTTTTGCCGACTCCGGTCGGACCTAAGAAGATGAAAGAGCCTGTCGGTCTTTTCGGATCCTTCAAGCCGACGCGGCCGCGTCTTATCGCCTTTGAAACGGCGCTGACAGCCTCGTTCTGTCCGACTATCCGCCGATGCAGAAGCTCTTCGAGCCGAGCGAGTTTTTCTCCTTCTTCGGCTTCCAGCTTCTTTACCGGGATTCCGGTCCAGCCGGTTACGACATCGGCTATGTCGTCCGCCGAAACGACTGTCTCTCCGTCCGAATGCGCCCTCTTCCAATCTTCGTATGCAGAAAGGTATTCCTCTTCAAGTTTATTCTCCTCGTCTCTGAGGGCGGCGGCTTTTTCGTAGTCCTGTTCCTTTATCGCCAAATCCTTTTCGGCGGTTATCTCTTCGTGCCGCCTGCGGCTGCGGCGGAGATCCGGCGGCATTGTCGCCGCCGCGATGCGCTTCTTTGCCGAGGCTTCGTCGATCAGGTCAACCGCCTTATCCGGCAGGAAACGGTCGTTTATATATCTGCGCGACAGGCTGACTGCGGCGTCGAGAGCTTCGTCGGTTATCCTGACTTTGTGGAACTCCTCGTATTTTTCGCGGAGACCTTCAAGTATGGCTACCGCCTCGTCCGGCGTCGGCTCGCCGACGGTGACCGGCTGAAAACGGCGCTCAAGCGCGGCGTCTTTTTCTATATGCCGGCGGTATTCGTCTATGGTAGTGGCGCCGATTACCTGTATATCGCCTCTTGAAAGGGCGGGTTTCAGGATATTTGCGGCGTCTACCGCGCC
>DUUJ01000005.1 GCA_012841635.1 Clostridiales bacterium
GTCTTCCTCTTTGGTACAGCCATCTCTATTTACCTCCGCTCTGTTTTTAATCAGTTTAATTATTATCGCTGCCGTCTTTGCCGTCGTCATTTTTGACGAGCAGCTGACGCAGCACTTCAAGTCTCGGGTCGATTTCCCGGGTATCGCAGCCGCAGTCGCCATCGTTCAGGTCCCTGCCGCATTTTGGACAAAGTCCGCGGCAGTCGTCCCGGCAGAGCACGCGCATCGGAAAATTCAATATGATCGCGTCTGTAACCGGAACAAAAAGATCAAGGGCGGCTTTTTCCGCTATCAGATACTCGTCGTCTTCCTCGTTGTCAAGGGCTCCCTTAAGCGCAACCGGCTTAAAGATTTCGGTTTCGAATGTTCCCTCGACATCGCAGAAACACCTTGCGCAGCGGGTCCTGTAACCGATCTCGATGCCGCATTTGAGCATCATGTTTCTGACATCGCCCGAAAGCCTGCCGCTTACATGAGCGGCGGATGTGAATTCGACGTCGTCGGGAGCCGCCTCGGCGGGCGTCTCAATATCGCAGCCGATGTCGATATGGTCGGCGATGCCGCTGATAATCGGCTGAATATCAATCTTCAAAACGTTTTCCTTCCGCTCGGGGATAACCGGGGCTATGGCTCACATGGATGAAAAGCCAAATCTCCCGCAGATACAACGCATTACATTATACCTCAAACGGAGGGATTTGTCAAGATGTCCCGGGAAAATTTATAAAAAATACATTAATTTACGGCGCCGCCGGAGCTTTTTCGGCAGCTTGAGCAGCATGTCTCAAATCCGAGAAAAATTCGTGTAAAATTTTCTAAAAACATATTGACTTTTATAAAATTATATGATATTATGATATCACAATGATATCAAAGTAAAACCAATACAATATAATCAACGGAGGAAATCACATGAACGCTGAAATCAACAAAAATCAGGAAATTTCCGAGTTTCCGGCAAAATCGCGCAACGGTATAGGAATGCTGTTTTTCTCG
Organism: Clostridiales bacterium; assembly: GCA_012841635.1. Classification (GTDB taxonomy): domain Bacteria; phylum Bacillota; class Clostridia; order Oscillospirales; family CAG-272; genus JAAZGC01. Next base: position 997 of record DUUJ01000005.1, read on the forward strand.
CTTTTTCTGATCGCCGCTTCGATAGGCGCCTTCGTCTTTGCGGCTGTGACCTTTGAAAGCTCCTCTCCCATTTTCGGAGTTTTCTTCGTACTTGCGTTTGTTATTCTGATAGTCGGGTTTTTACTGATCTCCGGCCTGCGGATAATCAAGCCGAACGAAGCCGTGGTACTGACACTGTTCGGCAAATACATCGGCACGCTGCGCGGCGCGGGAATGCATTTCGTCAATCCTTTCAGCACGGCGTACAACCCCGCCGCAAAAACCCGCCTGGGTCAGTCCGGCGACGTCCGCACCGATGAGCCGAATCCGAATAACGTCGAAGTTCCCTCAAAGAAGATTCCTTTAAAGGTGATGACGCTCAGCAACAATAAGCAGAAGATCAACGACGCCCTCGGCACCCCGGTCGAAATCGGAATCGCGGTAATGTGGCGGGTGGTCGACACCGCAAAGGCGGTTTTCAAAGTCGAAAATTTCAAAGAATTCCTCTCTCTGCAGTGCGACTCCAGCGTCCGCAATATCGTAAGAATTTACCCTTATGACGTCGCTCCGAACATCGACACCACCGGCGACGGTCTCGCCGACGACGGCTCTCTGCGCGGCTCATCCGAAATTGTCGTTTCAAGAATCCGTCAGGAAATTCAGTCTAAGGTCGAATACGCCGGCCTTGAGATAATCGACGCAAGGATAACCTATCTTGCCTACGCGCCGGAAATCGCCTCCGCCATGCTCCAGCGCCAGCAGGCTTCCGCGATAATCGACGCCCGCAAGATGATAGTCGAAGGCGCGGTCTCGATGGTTCAGATGGCGCTCGAAAAGATCGAAGCCGACAACATAACCGTGCTTGACGAAGAACGCAAGGCGCAGATGGTCTCGAACCTTCTGGTGGTCCTCTGCGGCTCAAAGGACGCCCAGCCGATAATAAACAGCGGGTCGATCTATTAACTCCGGGTATGAGAAAATGACTTCAAAGGACGATATTAAAAAACTTGGAGCGGAAGAAAATATCGCCGCCGAAAAAACCAGAGCATCCGAGCGAAAGGCAGTTCCGCTCCGACTTTCGACCGCGCTTTACGATTCGCTCGCCCGCTGGGCAGCGGAGGATTTTCGTTCCGTCAATGCGCAGATTGAATATCTGCTGAACGAATGCGTAAAAAAGCGGGAAGGACGGGATCCCAGAGAGGAGATCCGGAACCGCGCCATGCGGCCGATGTATGAGATGCCGGAAAACGACGACGGCGTCGACGAGTGAAACATTTACGGTAATTGAGCTGACTTCTGGAATCATTTGACCGGAAAATAATGAGAAGTCTTCATTAATATATAGCCTGATGAGTTGATCGAATATCATCGGCTGTATGCGGGAGACTTCTTATTATACAAAAAGACTTTTTGAAGCCAAGGAAAAGAAAAGACTTTGCAGATTCCAAAGGAGCGGGTGTTCCCGCTCCTTTTTCTCGCATTCAGCCTCAATTGTGTCGCGTTAGTAAACGTACGAAGAACAAAAATAAATTTCAAATCCCTCTTGACAAATGATTTTAAAAGTGGTATAATAATAAAGCTGTCCCTCAGCGGGGGCCACAAGTTTCCGCGCGGAGTCGGCAGACATGATCCTTGAAAATTGAACAGCAGCAAGCGTAAAACAAAAATACTACAAAGCTAAAGAAGTCAATTCTTTGAAAGAAGAGTAAGACAGTAATTTTGCAAAA
>DUUJ01000041.1 GCA_012841635.1 Clostridiales bacterium
CCCCAGCCGAGGTGCTCTTTCAGACCTAAACCTAAGTAGAATTTCTTCGATTTTTCAAAGTCGCTCACATAGAGAGCTACATGATGGATTCCGGTGATTTTGGACATTATTTTGCCTCCTGTTTTTTGTTTTTGAAATATATTATGGTATTTGCCGTTAAAATAATTATATAAACCAAAGACGCGGCCGCGCAGAGCAGGACGGCGCCGAGCGAGAAGTCAAGGAAGACTTCGAAAATACACTGAATGATGAAATAGAGCAGGAAAATCCTTCCGCAGATGCTGCCGGAGATATTCACCGCCCTGCCGCTTCTTATAAATTCGGGAAGGACCGCCGTAACGGGGAAAAGATACATCATCGGCAGCACCCCGAAAGCCGGGGAAAAGCCAAAAGCAAGCCATAAAGACAGCGCCGTCTGTATGGCGGCAAGCGCCGCCAGAAGATGCGCCGCGCCGGGAAGGGGAAAAGCCGGTTTTTGCAGAATTTCTTTCCTGCCGAACAATACAGCCGCGGCGGGCAGGGCAAAGCAGAACTGCCAGCCGCAGAGGGCATGAGCCGCCAGCGGTATTGAGAAACGCCGGAGAGCAGGCAAAGCCGCGGCGCCGAGGGCGTATACAAACAGAAATACCAAACCGGCGCCGGTCTTTTTCCGGTATGAGGGAAAACCGAGTCTGACGGCCGTAAGAGCGGCGGAAAACGCAGTAAAGGCGAAAATATATGTAAGACGGTTTAAGGGCGATAAATAAAAACCGAACGACCAGGGCGGCCAGAGCGCCGCCGATGCCGTAAGCGACAAAAGGCAGGCGGCTCCGCAAATAATCGAAAAGACCGATTCCCGGCGTTTTTTATCAATATTGTTTTTCATATCCGGATCTGCCGTCAAAATCAATGCGTTTTGCGGCGTTTCTTTGAATAGCTTCGCTTGTTCGAATCGCTTCGCTTATTTGAACCGCTGCGCTTGTTCGAACCGCTGCGCTTGTTCAAACCGCCCTGTCTGTTTGCCTTGCCTTGCTTTTCTCTCTGTTTTTGCGCGGAAATCCGCTCGTTTTGCTCTTTCTTCGCTTCTATTGCGGCGTCCGCGCGGGCGGCGGCAGTTTCCCGCGCCTTCCGCTTTGTTTCGGCGCGGCGATACACGATATGGTCGCGGATTACCATTATCACGGTGATAACGGCTAAAATCGACGACGCGCTTCCCGCGTAATACATCAGCTTCGGCAGAAGCATAAGCGCGATCAGAACTTCAAAGGCCGCCATCGCCGCATAAGTCGGCAAAGTCAGCCGGCGGAAACGGAAGCGGTCAAGCAGGATGCAGCCCGCCGCCGCGATAAGCGAGGGCAGCGCCGCGAGCGTTAAAAACAGCGTCTCCGCCGTCACATATACATCAAAATCCTCCGTCATCAGAAGGACGATTATCGCCGCCTTGACTGCATATATCAAAAGCAGCAGGACGGTCAGGGTGATATAGGTTACAAAGAGATGTCCGCCGGGGAGTTTATTCCCTCCGTCGCCGCCGCGCTCTTTTTTCTGCGAATCTTTCATTTAAGCCTTGTCTTGTATCGTTTGTCTGCGGTTTAATTATAGCATAATTCAACATGATAGTCAAGTGAAAGTTATCCTCCTGCCGAAAGAGAAAGGCGGCCCCGCCTGAGCGGAGCCGCCGTATAAAAACGAAAATCAGTTGCTGCCGTAAGTGCCGGCGAGATCTGCCGTCTTTTCGGCGATGTTTTCTTTCGACTTGGAAGTTTTGATGCGCTTTTCAAGCTCCGTCCAGTATTCGGCGTCGCAGATCGGAAGCTTGACTTCGCGGTTGCCCTGCCAGCTTGAGAGAATTGCGGCGTTGCAGAGGGAAAGGCCGTTTATGCCTTCGCATCCGGGGGCGATGAGCTCGGCGCCGTTGAGTATCGCATTGACGACGTTCTCGCGGATGCCGTTGTGCTGCGGGCCGCCGCCTCCCTCAACGTGAATCTCTTCGGTTGACCATTCGCACTTCTTGAAGCCGCTGTCCGACTGGAAGCAGTATTCGCGCTCATCCATCGAAAGCTTGGTGTATTTGATGACTCCGCCTTCAAGCACGAGTTTGCCCTTGGTGCCGCTGATTTCGAGGCGGTTGGTTCCGGGGCATTCGCCGGTCGTGGTGATGAATACGCCGGTCGCGCCGTTATTGTAGCGTGCGAAAATGGTTACGTCGTCTTCGACTTCGATGTTGTGATATTTGCCGAAGTCGCAGAAGCCGACTACGCTTTCCGGCATTCCGACGATCCACTGCCAGAGGTCGAGGTTGTGCGGAGCCTGATTCATAAGCACGCCGCCGCCCTCGCCCGCCCATGTGGCGCGCCAGCTGCCGCTGTCGTAATAAGACTGAGTGCGGTACCAGTCGGTGATTATCCAGACAACGCGCTTGAGGTCTCCTATCTCGCCGTTCCGGACCATCTCGCGCAGCTTGATGTAGTGCGGGTCGGTGCGCTGGTTGTAGTCGATAGCGAAGACGAGGCCGGATTTCTTTGCCGCTTCGTTCATTTCCTTGACGGCTTTGGTGTAAACGCCAGCCGGCTTTTCGATAAGGACATGAAGCCCGGCGGCGAAAGCGTCCATCGCCATGCCCGGGTGGAGATAGTGCGGCGTTGCGATGATGACGGCGTCGCAGGTGCCGCTCTTTAAAAGATCCTTATAATCAAGGAAGCGGGGGATATCTTCGCCGAACTGCTCTTTTGCCCAGTCGAGCTGACTCTGGCGGTTGTCGCAGACGGCGCCTAAAACAGCGTTTTTGGTGCTTCCCTTGAAAATCTCGTATGCGTGGCCGCGGCCCATGTTGCCGATGCCGATCACGCCGTAACGTACTTTATCCATAGTTATACTCCTTGAATATATAAATTAACAAAATTTGCCGTACGGCTATATTATACCGCTAATTTCGTATTTTTGCAACCTTTTTGACGAATTTTACGAAAATATTATAAAAAATATGTCAGACGCCTTCGAATATCAGCTTCGCCCAGCTCATATATTCCCGGACGAGCATCGCCGCTTCGCCGAAATATCCGGCGCTTTTGGCGGCGCGCAGGAAAAATTCTCCGTCTTCGACGCCGAGCGACTTTAAAATGTACCCTGCGCGAAGCAGGTGCAGGCCGGATGAGACGACTATCATCCGCCTTCCGCGAAGCTCGTCGGCCGAATCGATAATCTCAAAGGCGTTTTTGAAGTTTTCGACGGTGTTTGTAGATTTGTCTTCCATATACAGCCTTGACGGCGCGATATCCCGCCTGAAAAGGTAGTTGTACATCGACTGCGCCTCGGATAAAGGCTCGTTAGGCCCCTGCCCGCCGCAGAGAACGGCGGCAGAATCGGGGTATTTCAAAAGCAGCTCATGCGCCGCGTCAAGGCGCTTTCTCAGCATCGTTCCCGGCTCCTCCCGCGTCCGGCAGCCGAGCGCCACGATGACGATATCGCTTCCGTCTCCTTCGGGGAGCGCCGAATCATCCCCCGCCGACAGCGCGCAGGAAATCACGGCGCCGGAAAGCAGGATAAATGAGATAATAAAGACAAGCATTCCCGCCGTCATTATTCCGGTCAGCCATTTCGGCGCTTTCCCGGCCGCCGCGGACGCGATTATCGCAAGCGTGACAGCCGCAACGATTATTGCGGTCTCGAGCGGAAAGACGTTGCCTTTTGTAATGTTGTTTATAAGGAGTATCGAAAACAAGACGCAGATAATAATTGAGCAAATCTGCGTAAGCCGTGTCAGACGGGATTTTTGTTTTGACATATTTTGATCCTGAACATGGAAATAAACATCTCCGCCGTGTTCGGCACAGCGGAGATGTCCGGATTGTTTTTAATATTAAGCGGCAGTTGCGCCGGCGGGGGAATTTACTTTATATTCTTATAAAGTCCGCGCTTGACATAGCTGGTATGCAGTATGTGGTGCGCCTTTTCCGAGCCGAATTCTCCTAAATACTCATCGTAGATGAGTTTGAGCGCCGGGTTCTCGTGGGACTTGCGCAGCTCGTTGTCCGAGTCGGCGCTGTAAAGCACCTTTGCGCGCACCGCCGCGAGATTGACGTTGTTGCGTACGACCGCGGGCTGATATGGCTGACCGCCGCCGTTTACGCAGCCGCCGGGGCAGGCCATGACCTCGACAAAGACGGAATCGTCTTCGCCCGCTTCGATTGCGCGAAGCAGCTTCTTGGCGTTTGCGGTTCCCGAGCAGACGGCGACTTTTACGTCGAGATCGCCGACCTTGTATACCGCGTGCTTGATGCCTTCGGTGCCGCGGACTTCTTCGAATTCCGTCTTCTCGAACTTGCCGCCGAGGATGAGCTCGGCCGCGGTGCGGAGAGCGGCTTCCATAACGCCGCCGGTGGCTCCGAAGATCTCACCGGCTCCGGTTGCCGTGGCGAAGGGAGAGTCGAACTCCTCGTCTTCGAGATTCACGAAGTCAATTCCGGTCTTTGTTATCATCGAAGCGAGCTCGCGGGTGGTTATAGCGACGTCGACGTCCGGATACCCGGAGGCGGACTGATTTTCGCGGCCGACTTCAAACTTTTTCGCGGTGCAGGGGATTACCGATACGAAGAAGATATCCTTCGGGTCGATATTGTTCTTCTTAGCCCAGTAGGTCTTGTAGATGGCTCCGAACATCTGCTGGGGCGACTTGCAGCTTGAAAGGTTCTCGGTGAATTCCGGGAAGTAGTGCTCGCAGTATTTGATCCAGCCGGGCGAGCAGGAGGTGATCATCGGCAGCTTGCCGCCGTTCTGGATGCGGTCGATAAGCTCGGTGGCTTCCTCGACTATTGTCATGTCGGCGGTGAGGTTCATGTTGTAAACCGCGTCGAAGCCGAGGGAGCGGATAGCCGAGACCATCTTGCCTTCAACGTCGGTTCCGGGTTCCATTCCGAAGGATTCGCCGAGAGTGGCGCGGACGGAAGGAGCGCAGCAGATGGCGACGTGTTTCGTCGGGTCGCTTATCGCGTCGAAGACCTTCTGTGTGTCGTCTCTTTCGTAAAGCGCGGCGGTCGGGCAGTAGACGATGCACTGTCCGCAGTTGATGCAGGCGGTATCCGCCAGCTTCATTTCATAAGCCGATCCGATGTGGGTGTCATATCCGCGGTCGTTCGGACCGATAACGCCGATGCCCTGAAGGTTGGCGCAGGCGGCGACGCAGCGGCGGCAGAGTATGCACTTGTTGTTGTCGCGGATTATCGAGACTGAGCTGTCGTCGATCGGATGCTTGACTTCCTTTGCGTTGGGGTTGATGAAGGTTGACGCCTGTATTCCGTATTCGTTGCAGAGGGTCTGCAGCTCGCAGGTGGTGCTGCGGGAGCAGGAGAGACAGCGCATGTCGTGGTTGGAGAGGAGCAGTTCGAGATTGAGTTTTCTGGCGTTTCGGACTTTTTCGGTATTGGTCTTGATCTCCATTCCGTCGGCGACGGGATAAACGCAGGCGGCCACCATGCCTCTGGCGCCGGTGACTTCGGTAAGGCATATACGGCAGGCGCCGATTTCGTTTATATCTTTAAGATAGCAAAGAGTCGGTATATTTACTTTCGCGGCGCGGGCGGCTTCGAGGACGGTGTAATTCTCCGGAACCTCGATTTCGCGGCCGTTGACCTTTACTTTGACGGTTTTGATGTTTTCCATTATTTATGCAGCTCCTCTCATTGTTTGGAGATGGCGCCGAAGCGGCAGGCCGTCATGCAGGCGCCGCATTTGATGCACTTTTCACGGTCGATGACGTGAGGCTTCCTGGTTTCGCCTGAGATAGCGCTGACCGGGCAGCTGCGCTTGCAGAGCGTGCATCCGATGCACTTTTCGGGGTCGATTACGAAGTCGAGCAGATCTTTGCAGACGTGCGCGGGACATTTCTTGTCGACTATATGAGCGACATATTCGTCGCGGAAGTAACGTATGGTTGAAAGAACCGGGTTGGGGGCTGTCTGGCCGAGGCCGCAGAGAGAGGCGTCCTTGATGTAGCCGGCGAGGTCGTTGAGCTTGTCGAGGTCTTTCATCTCGCCGTTTCCGGCGATAATCTTATCGAGCAGCTCAAGCATGCGCTGGGTGCCGGTGCGGCAGGGCGGGCACTGTCCGCAGGACTCGTCGACGGTGAAGTCGAGGAAATAGCGGGCGATGTCGACCATGCAGTTGTCCTCGTCCATGACGATAAGTCCGCCGGAACCCATCATGGCGCCGATAGACGTAAGGTTGTCATAGTCAATGGCGACGTCGATCTGGGAAGCCGGGATGCATCCGCCGGAAGGACCGCCGATCTGGGCCGCTTTGAATTTCTTGCCGCCCGGAACGCCGCCGCCGATTTCATTAAGTACCGTTGAAAGCGTGGTTCCCATCGGGATTTCGACGAGACCGGTATGGGCTATCTTGCCGCCGAGGGCGAAAACTTTGGTTCCGGTGCTGCCGGTTCCCTTGTCGCTCGGCTTGGTTCCCATAGCCGAGAACCATTCGGCGCCCTTAAGGATGATCTGGGCGACGTTGGCGTAGGTTTCGACGTTGTTGAGGATTGTCGGAACTCCGAACAGACCCTTGACCGCCGGGAAGGGAGGACGGGGACGCGGCTCGCCGCGCTTGCCCTCGATTGAGGTCATAAGCGCCGTTTCCTCGCCGCAGACGAACGCGCCGGCGCCGAGACGAAGCTTAAGGTCGAAATTGAAGCCGGTGCCGAAGATGTTCTCTCCGAGCAGACCGTAGCCTTTCGCCTGTTCTATCGCGATCTGAAGACGCTTGATAGCGACCGGATACTCGGCGCGGACATAGATATATCCTTCGTCTGAGCCGATGGCGTAAGCGGCGATGGTCATCGCCTCGATTACCGCGTGGGGGTCGCCCTCAAGAACGGCGCGGTCCATGAATGCGCCGGGGTCGCCTTCGTCGGCGTTGCAGCAGACGTATTTCTTGTCGCCCTTTGACGCGTAGGCGAACTGCCACTTGCGTCCGGTCGGGAAGCCTGCGCCGCCGCGGCCGCGGAGCCCCGAGTCGAGCATAACCTTGATGACGTCTTCCGGAGTCATTTCGGTGAGAGCCTTGAAGATTGCCTTATAGCCGTCGCGGGCGATGTATTCTTCGATCTTTTCCGGGTCGATTATGCCGCAGTTGTGCAGCACGATGCGCTTCTGGAGCTTGTAAAATTCGGTTTCTTCAAGAGAGGCGGCTTCCGAATCCTCGGATACCGGGCCTATTGTATATTTGGAAACGGCGTTTCCGCCGACGATGTGCCCCTCGAAAACTTCGGCGGCTTTTTCGGCGTCCATATTGACATAGGTGGTGCGGGAACCGTCGCAGCCGTAAACTTCGAAGACAGGCTCATACTGACAGATACCGACGCAGCCGGTGGCGATGAGTTCTACTTTTTCCGAAAACCCTTTTGCGTCGATATCCTTCTTCAGCTGTTCAAAAACGGGACCGGCGCCGGCGGCGTCGCCGCAGGTGGCTCTCCCGACGACGATGCGGGTCTTGCCGCTGTCAGCGGGAAGCTCGATATCGCCGATATATTTAGCTTTGATGGCTTCAAGCGCATCCAAGCTTGTGATAACTGCCATTTTATATCTTCCTCCGATATGCCGCTCCGGAAGACTTTTGGTTCCCCGGTGCGGGTTGATTTTTTGAGCTCGGTTTATTATTCCTTGTATTTGGCAAGGATCCCCGCGACCTCTTCCTTCTTGACGCGGCCGTAAACGGTGCCGTTGATGATCATGACCGGAGCCAGACCGCAGGCGCCTATGCAGCGGGTAGCGTCGAGGGAATATCTGCCGTCGGAGCTGGTGGCGCCGGGTTCAACTCCGAGCTCGGAGGCCACCTCATTTAAAACATCCGCGCTGCCCTTGACATAGCAGGCGGTACCCATACAAATGGAGATGGTGATATCGCCGTCGTAATTCAGCTTGAACTGAGAATAGAAGCTGACGATGCCGTATATCGCCTCCATCGGGGTGTCGGTTTTCTCGGCGATGATTTTGAGTACTTCGATGGGCAGATAACCGTAGATTCCCTGCGCTTCCTGAAGGATGGGCATCATCGCGCCTTTGGTGCCGCGGTACTTCTCGATTACGGAAAGCAGCTGCTGTTCCTGCTCAGCCGTTCCTCTGAAAGGCACCGTGGTCGGTTGCTTTTTCATGTGGTTAGACCTCCGGAAAATGTTGACAGATGAACTGTTTATTATATTATGTTTTGAGTGTTCCTATACGGCGGTTCGGGAACTCGGCGGAGTTTCTCCGTCATATAGGTACAGCTATAAACATTATACATCAAATGCGCGCAAAACTCTACATATTTTTGTTAAAATTTACCGCGAATTTGAAAATTGTTGAAGTTGCATAAATCGAATGTCATATATTAACATATTTACGCGGCAATTCCTCGTCGGGCGCCGCAACACAAGGCTTTTCGGGTTGTTAATATTAACATATGCCGGATATCCCCGCCGCCGCCCGCAGGGCGGCCATTAATTATTATAAGATGATAATTTACGAAATGCTGTTGCAATCCCCGGGCTTAAGTAGTATAATGAATAGGAGATATCATCTTCGGAGGAAATGCTTTTTATGTCGTGGCTTAAAGGTCTGCTGCTGGGTCTTATTCAGGGACTGACCGAATTCCTGCCCGTTTCGAGCTCCGGGCACCTTGCGCTCACATCGGTTCTGCTGAACGGCGGGGAGAATTTTGAAGAGGCGTATTTTTCTTTTTTCGTGCTGCTTCATCTCGCCACCCTCGCTTCGGTCATCGTCTATTACCGCCGCGACGTCGCAGTGCTCATAAAGAGCTTTTTCAGCCTTCTCGGGAAACTTTTTAAGGGCAAATTCCGTCTTAACGAATATGACGCGGGAGAGCGGACGGTCATAATGATCGTCATGGCGTCGGCGCCGCTTGTTTTGGCCGCCGCGGTCGACGGCTATGTCGAAGCGCTTTCTTCTTACCGCCGGCTGATCGGCGTCCTGCTTATCATAAACGGCGGAGTGCTGCTGCTGTCCGATTATCTGTCGGCAAAGCAGCGCCGCGAAAACAAGGAAGGCAAGAAGCTCGGACAATTAAAGCCGCTTGACGCGCTTATCGTCGGTCTTTGTCAGTTTGTCGCCGTTATACCCGGCATCTCCCGCTCCGGCGCGACGATAACCGGAGGAATTGCCGTCGGCCTTGAAAGAGAATCTGCGGTCAAATTCAGCTTTTTGCTTTCGATGCCGGCGATACTCGGCGCGAATATATTAAAGCTGCCGGATATGATAAAAGATCCCGCCGCTTCCGCCGGCGCGCCGGCGATCATTGCCGGAGTCATCGCCGCTTTCATTGCCGGATTTCTGGCGCTCGGGCTTTTAAATTTCATCGCGAAAAAAGAGCGTTTCCGCTATTTCGCCGTCTATTGCTTCGCCGTCGGGCTTTTGGCGCTTGTGCTCTGATATTCCGCTGCGAAGCCGGATATAAAATCAAATAAACGCGGTTGATTGGAGGCGTTTTTCGAATGTCTGCAAAGAAGCCGGCCGGGAACGGCAGAAAACAGACATCGAATTCCCGGAAGAAGACAGCCGCCGCAAAGCGCGGCGCATCCAAAAATCAAATAAAGAATAAGCGCGGCGCATCCGAAAAAGCCGCAAAGCCGGTAAGGGAAGAATACATTGAAACCGTAAACATTTCCCCCGCGCTCAAGCCCCGGAAGAAGGAACAGTCGGCGCAGAGACAGAGAGTCCCGCTGCCCGACCCGACGCCGAAGCGTCAATCTCCGATATCCGGCGAGCTTATCGGGCGGATACTGCTCATATTCGCCGCAATATTCATAACGATATGTTACTTTTTCCCGCAGACCGCCGGGTTCGCCGGCGGCGTAAAGTCGCTGCTCTGCGGGCTTTTCGGCGCGGCAGGATTTACATTCCCCGCAACCTTGCTGCTTTTCGCATTTTTCCTCAAAAGCGACCGCATTCACCGCTGCATCGGCTGGAGAGCCGGTTCGGCTTTCGGAATGCTGCTCTTTTTCTCGGTATTTCTCCACGGCTTTTCAAAGGAAGAGATACTCAAAACGCTGTCTCTCAAAGAGCTTTGGGAGGCCGGAAAAGCGATAAAAAGCGGCGGCGCGGCGGGCGGGCTTTTGGGTTCGCTCATCTTCCGGGGACTCGGGCGGACCGGGATTTTCGTCATATCCGCCGCGGGTCTGCTCTGCTTTACGATAATTTATATCGTAATATCCAACACGGATGAAAACCGGGCCGCCGCATCGGCGCTGGCGAAAGCCCTGGCGGCGATGATCCGGGGCATCGGCAACGTCGGCGCCGCCGTCGCCGCGTTTGCAAGATTCGTCTCGGAAGGTGTTTCCGCCTTCTTTATGTTTGTCCGCCGGATTTTAGGGCGGGACGACAACTCCCCCGACTCGGAAATGATCGACGACAACCGCACGATGATTTTGAACAGCCCCTTCGCCCGGAGGAGACCCCCGAGGCAGGCGGATGATTTCAGCGACAACTATATAACCCCCTCTCCGAGAGCTTTTGAAGATGCGGTTTTAGAGAACGAACGGCGGCATGCCCCTCCCGACGCGCTTTTCGACAACGACACCGGAAATACCGTCACCTCAATGCAGCCGGACCCGTATCTTACTTCAAATCCGTATGCCGCCCCGGGAGAAACTCCGGCAAACGAGCCTGTCATGAAGAACCCGGAGCCGGCGTATTTTTCCCCCGCTTATCTGCCGTATGAGCAGTCATCGCCGAGCCGTCTGCGCCGCCACCGCGATTATGTCGAAGTGATAAATCAAAGCGAAACGACGAACGGCGGCTCGCTTACAATTCAAACCGGCGCCGGCGGAAGGATAGATTTCAATCCCTCGCTTGCCGAAGTCGGCGCTCCGCCGCCTTTTGTCCATAAACCGGACGAAAACGTCCCCGCTCCGGCAGAAGCTGCCGCAGCCGCAGAAGCTGCCGAAGCCGCCGCAAACGACGCCGGGCAGCCGCAGGACGACTGGCGACAGCCTCACGAGAGCTACGATTCGGTTGACGAATACGGCTACAAGGTTCCGGTGGGATATCATTCCGGCTATAAAATACTCGGACAGCCTTCCAATCTCGTGAAAGCCGATGAGGAAGCTTTCCGCCGCAGGTTCGGAATCGGCGCAAAACCCCGCAAAATCCGAAAACCCGCCGCAGAATCCGCGGCGCATATCCTCGAAGACGAAGAAAAAATCGGCGAATCCGCAGGCGAAAACGAAGTCCCGGCCGCATCCGCCGCCGATATGCCCGTTATGCCCGAATCGGAAAAATCCGAAAAACCCGGCGAAGAAACCGTTATTCCCGGCGAAATACTCGCCAAGTTTAAAGGCGCGGCTTCCGACAAACCTAAAGTATCCGAAGAACCCGAATCACCCGATGAAGACGGCGAATTCCTCGACGAAGCGCCCCGCGACAGCTTTGATGTCGAAAAGAACCGGCTTGTCCCGCTTCAGCCGAAGGAAGAACCGCCGCCGAAACCGCCGTATGTCCTGCCGCCGGTAACGCTGCTGCGTCAGCCGGAGCATCCGAAAAACGAGGATATTTCCGAAGAGCTGAACACGACAGCTAAGAAGCTGACGGATATGCTGAACAGCTTCAAAGTAGGAACCAGCATAGTCGACATCTCCCGCGGCCCGACGATAACCCGCTACGAGCTTCAGCCGGACGAAGGCGTCAGGGTAAAGCAGATATCCAGCCTCGTCGACGACATCTCCCTCGGCCTCGCATCCACCGGAGTGCGCATCGAAGCCCCGATCCCCGGAAAAGCGGCGGTCGGAGTCGAAGTGCCGAACAAGGTCGTCGCGACGGTCTATCTCCGCGAGATGATAGAACACAAGGAGTTCAGGTCCGAGAAACACAAACTGCTCGTTTCCCTCGGCATGGACGTTGCGGGGGATCCGATTTACTGCAATCTTTCGAAAATGCCCCACCTTCTCATCGCCGGCGCGACCGGAATGGGAAAATCCGTCTGCATAAACTCGATGATAATGAGCCTGCTCTATCGCGCCGACCCGGACGAAGTCAAGCTTATCCTCGTCGACCCGAAAAAAGTCGAGCTTAACGTATACAACGGTCTGCCGCACCTGCTGCTGCCGGTGGTGTCCGAGCCGAAGAAGGCGGCCGGCGCGCTCCAATGGGCGGTCAATGAGATGGAGCGGCGGTTTACCCTTATCGAAAGAGCCGGCGTCCGCGACCTCGACAGCTACAACCGCGAGATCGAGACAAATCTTGAGCTTGTAAAAGACCCCGATTTCGAAAAATGTCCGTATGTCGTCATAATAATCGACGAGCTTGCCGACCTTATGATGACCGCCCCCGATTCCGTCGAAGAATCGATCTGCCGCCTGGCGCAGAAGGCGCGCGCCGCCGGAATGCACCTTGTCATCGGCACGCAGCGGCCGTCGGTCGACGTCATCACCGGACTTATCAAGGCGAATATCCCGTCGAGGATCGCCTTTACCGTCTCCAGCCAGACCGACTCCCGCGTCATCCTCGACATGACAGGCGCCGAGAAGCTGATCGGCCGCGGCGATATGCTCTATTCCCCGGTCGGATTCCAGAAGCCGGTCCGGGTGCAGGGCTCCTTCGTCTCGGATAAAGAGGTCGAGGCGGTGGTCAAATTCATCAAGGACAAGTCGGAAGGCTACAGCTACGACGAGAATATCCAGAACCTTGTCGAAGAAAACGCCCAGGCGCTCGACAAGGACAAAAAGACCGCCCAGATTGACGAAGCCGACGATGACGACCCGATGCTCAAAGAAGCCATAAAACTGGCGGTCGATTCGGGCAAGATATCCACCTCTCTCATCCAGCGCCGGCTTTCGCTCGGCTACGGCCGCGCGGCGAAGCTTATCGACCGGATGCAGCATATGGGGATAGTTTCCGAACCGGACGGCCAGAAGCCCCGCCAGGTGCTGATTTCCCATGAGCAATACATGGAAATGAAAATGAGAGAAGACGATTGAAGAAACGACAATTCAGTTACAGATCAGGAGAAAATAATGATATATCTGTTTTTAGCCGAAGGCTTTGAAGAAGTCGAAGCGCTGACCCCGGTTGACATTCTCAGGCGCGCCGGCGCCGCCGTCAGGATGGTTTCGCTTGAAAAGAACCTTAATGTCAAAGGCGCGCACGGAATTGAAGTCAAAGCCGACATCAACATAAGCGAAGTCGAACCCGCAAAAGCGAAAATGTATATCCTTCCCGGCGGGAAAGGCGGCACCGACAATCTCGCCGCTTCAAAGGAAGTCGCCCGTCTCCTCCGCGACGCCGCCGAAAGAGGAGTATTTGTCGCGGCTATCTGCGCCGCCCCCTCGGTATTGGGAAGATTGGGGCTTCTGAAGGGCAGGCGCGCCGCCTGCTATCCCGGATGGGAACAATTTCTCGAAGGCGCCGAATACACCGGCGCTCCCGTCGAGCGCGACGGGACATATATCACCGCCCGCGGGATGGGCGTTTCGCTTGAATTCTCGCTTGCCCTCGTTTCGGCGCTTTACGGCGAATACGCGGCAGAGAAAATAAAAGACTCGACTCTGGCGGTATAGGAATGCCGGTTGCCGATATCCGAATCGGAGTCAAAACTCCGGGGCTTGCGCAGAGAAAGCGGGAGCTGCGCAGGCTCTGCATCGACCGCCGCAAAAGCCGCCCGACGGACGAGCGCAGCCGCCTTGACAACGCCGTTGTCAGCCGGATGACGGGACTTGCCGGCTTCAGATTCGCAAACGCCGTTCTGCTTTATATGCCGACAGGCACAGAGATAGATGTCCGGCCGCTGATAACGGCCTCGCTCGAAGCGGGAAAGCTGACGGCGCTGCCCAGATGCGGCGAGGGGCGTTCTATGAAGTTTCATGTCATAGAATCGCCGGATCAGCTGTCGCCGGGGGCGTTCGGCATACTTGAGCCGGACATTGATCTGCCGGTTTACGATCTCCGTAATGCGGAAAAGGACCTCGCGCTCTGTGTGATTCCCGCCGTCGCGTGGGATAAAAAGGGCTTCCGGCTCGGTTCCGGCGGCGGCTATTACGACCGCTTTTTGTCCGGATTCGCCGGAGCGAAAGCGGGACTGGCTTACGAGGAAGACATACTCGACAGCCTCCCCCGCGGCCGCTATGACATACGCTCAGATTTCATCGTCACCGAAAAGGGTGTGAGGACGTTTTCCGATGGCTGATTTAAAGACGATAGCTCAGGACAAGGAGAAAGACCGCAAAAAGTACCGGGCGGCGCACACCGCGCCGGCGCTTGCGGCGGCTTCGATGCTGCTGATGCTTGCGGTCCGCTATGTCGACAGTTCGGTCTACACCCTGCGCGACAATATATATCTTTCGGTAATTATTATCCAGCTGATGGTTTTCGTCCTGCCCGGCATTTTCCGGCTGCGGCTGATGGGGACCGGGGCGATAATGCATCTGAATTTCAAACCGATAGGCGTCCGCAGCCTGAGGTTTATCGCCGACTCGGCCATGGCGCTTGTCGGGATAACGATTCTCATGAAGCTGATAATGTATAACTTCGGAGTTTATTCCGGGGAGTTTACCTTTTTCGGCCGGTTCGTGCCGTACGGTTCGATAAGAGCTGATTTCGCCGGGCTTTCCTATCTGGTGCTCGCATTCGCGGTGCTGCCTGCGGCAGCCGAAGAATTTGTCTTTCGTTCGCTTATCTTTTGCGAATACCGGGATATGGCGGGGGGAGTCGTAGCGGCGCTCATGTCTTCGTTTTTATATGCCGCCGCCGGGCTTTCGATAACTCAGTTTCCGCTGTATTTCGTTATCGGGCTGATCCTTTCCTCCATATGCTCGGTCACCGGCTCTTTCTGGGCGGCGTTTATCGTCCGGTTGTTTTATAATATAATTTCGCTCATGTTTGAATACAACCTCGCGACGGTAATGAGAACCTCCGGCAGTCTTGTCTTTTTTGCGTTTGCCATGACAATGCTTACCGCGCTCTTTTCTTATCTTGCGCTTACCCAGGCCGGGCGGATATATGACGATATGGCAAAATCCGACGCTCCGCAGCCGCCGTATGCCTCCGAGCCGTTTTCAAAACGGCTGCTTTCAAGCGTTTTTTCGCCGGTTTTCCTTATCTGCATTGTAATCTTCGCGGCAAGCCTGATTCTTCCCGGCAGCGGCTCGGACTTTCCTTCCGCAATGCCTTGAGGCGCCGTCTTCTTTAGTTGCTTTAAAAATCGCGATGAAATATACAGCCTATGAACAAAGAACCTGATTTAAACAAAAAGCCGGCTCTTACCGCCGGTGAGCGCTACCGCAGGTCGATGAATGCCGATCTGCGCAGCCAAAATAAAAATAAAACTCCGGCTTCGAAAGCAGACGCTCACTCGCCGGGGGCGCCTTCCCGCGTGACTTCGACGGGTCCCGCGGTACCGATGGGCGGCAGCGGAAAGTCTTCCAATCGTAAAAAAGCGTATCATTATTATACTACCACCCGCCTCGAGAGGATAAAAGCCGCTAATAAGAATGCCGACCGACGGGTCCCGCCGCCGGCAGGTTCCGGAGCAGGCGAGAACAAACGCCTTCCCAACCGCCCGCCGATGCACCTGACCGGCGAGCGGCAGGGAACGCCTCCGCGCAAACAGCTCCCGCCGCGGCAGGAAATGCCGCGGCAAG
>DUUJ01000042.1 GCA_012841635.1 Clostridiales bacterium
CGATTTCACAGCGGTTCTTTGACGCGGGCGAGCCTTACGCCGGCGGGCTTTTTGAGTTCCCCGACCGGGAGCCGATATTCAGATATGCAAACGCATTAAAGCGTTATTATGAGTTTACCGACCCGACCCCTTACGGCGGCGGCCGGCTTTATCCCTGCGGCATGGTTATCGGGACATACGGCGGCAATGCCGTTGCTGTTATTCCCAACTATTCCTACACCTTCGTATCCTATATCAAAACGCTGGAAGACAAGATGGACGATGAGTGCTACAACGCATTTATCGATGAAGTCAACAAAGTCAGCGGGTTTCCGACTTCGCATACCGTCGGCGGCGCGGGGTATACCCATTCATTTATCAACTACGGCAGGATACTTAAAGAGGGTCTTTGCTCTTACCGCGCGCGGGTTGAAGCGCTTCCCGACGACGACTTCCGCGCCGCTTTGCTTTTGGTTCTTGACGGCATCGACATCTACCGCGAAAAGCTGCTTTCTCACCTGCGCAGCCGCGACGGCGTTCATGAGGGACTTATCGAAGCGCTTGAACACGCCGACAGAGCGCCGACTACTCTTTATGAAGCGGTAGTGCTTTACAACTTTGTATATTACGTCGACGGCTGCGACGACATCGGCAGGCTTGATCAGCATCTGATCCGCTTCCATAACGGCGAAAACATCGTCGATCTGCTTCACGAACTCTACCAAAATATCGACTGCAACAGCGGCTGGTCGGGGGCGCTGGGGCCCGATTACAACGCGCTGACATTGCAGTGCATCCGCGCGAGCCACTATATCCGCCGTCCGAGTCTGCAGCTGAGGATTAAGCCGGATATGCCGGACGAAGTCTGGCGGGAGGTATACGCCTCTCTCGCGACTTCCTGCGGTCAGCCGGCGCTTTACAACGAGAACGCTTTCCAGCAAGCGCTGATGCGGGAGTTCCCGGAAATTCCCGAAGAAGACCGCATCCGCCTGTCCTTCGGCGGCTGCACCGAGACGATGCTTGAAGGAATTTCAAACGTCGGCTCGGAAGACCTCGGGATAAACACCGCGCTTATTTACGATCAATTCACCCGAGCGCATCTTTCCGAATTTGACAATTTCGACGATTATTTCGACGCTTTCACCGACGAATGCGCCCACCAGATTGCCGAAGCGCTGGATATCGTCACCGAATACCGCAAGACCCGCGGCAAGCACCGTCCCCAGCCGGTGCGTACCCTCTTTGTCGACGACTGCATCGACCGACGTCTCGACTTCAACGCCGGCGGCGCTCGATACTATTGGAGCATCAGCAACGTGGCGGGACTGATAAACGTCATCGACTCGCTGTCCGCCGTCCGCGAATTGATTTTCGAAAGCGGCAGATATTCAGCCGAAAGCTTTATGGCGGCGCTCGACGCGCAAGACCCCGAATTCCTCGCCGCCTGCCGCGAATGTCCCGCTTTCGGCAATGACGACGAGCGGGTCGACGCCTTGGGCGCCGAGTTTGCCGGGCGAATTTACGAAAGCTTCAATCAGCGCGAATGCTGGCCGTCCGGCAAATATATCACCGCGTCGAATCAGTTTATAACATACGAAAGCGCCGGAATTCCGGTCGGCGCAACTCCCGACGGACGGGCTGCCCGTTCCCCTCTCTGCGACTCGCTGGGAGCGGTTCACGGAAAGGATATCAAAGGCCCGACAGCCCTTTTAAACAGCGTCGCGGCTCTGCCGCTGAACCGGGTGCTCGGAACCCCGATACTGAATCTCCGCATGCGGAAAGAGCACCTGAGCGAATATCTCCGCCCGCTGACCGAAGCTTTCTTTAAGCGCGGCGGAATGCAGCTGCAGATAACCTGCGTCTCCCGCGAGGAGATACTCGACGCCATCGCGCATCCGGAAAAGCACGAAAATCTGATAGTCCGCATCGGCGGCTATTCGGAATATTTCAACCGACTCTCCCCGGGACTTCAGCAGACGGTGCTTGCGCGGACGGAATACTGATTATAATATTATAAACATATGTAAAACCGACGGAGCCTGACATGAGCATACGATTTTACCCCGTCGCAAAACCGGCCGAGGGCGGCTATTCCGTTAAAGTCAACGGCAGAACGGTTAAAACCGATACCGCCCGAGTCTCCGCCATGCCCTACAACCGCCGCTGGCCGGGACATCAGCGTTCTCTTGACCAGACCGAAATCATTCAGTTCCTCTCGATGGAGGCGGACGAGCCGCTGAATTTTGAAATTACCCTCCCGGAACCGGCGGAAAAGGCGGTTTTACGCCCCTATTCCCTCGGAATTACTCCGGAACTCTCCCCCGACGGCAAGGTTCGCTTCACACTCCCCCGCCCGGCTTACTTCACGCTTGAGCCGTACGGCAGAAGAAACGCTCTTCACTTTTTCGTCGACGCGCCGGAAACGAATATTCCCGACAAAACCGCCGAAAACGTCATATATTTTGGCCCCGGCGAGCATGACGTCGGCAATATCGAGCTCAAAAGCGGGGAGACTCTCTATCTTGACGCCGGAGCGGTGGTATACGCCTGCGTAACGGCTATTGACGCCGAAAAAATCTCGATTCTCGGCCGCGGGATACTCGACAACAGCCGGAACAAAGAACAGATTCTTTTCGAAGCCAATGAAGAAGGCAACAAAGCCGCCGTCAACAACGCGATTCGCCGTCACACGATTCAGCTTGAATACTGCTCGGACGTCCTTATCGACGGCATAACGATACGCGATTCGCTGGTTTATAACATCCGCCCGATCGGCTGCCGCCGGCTTTGGATACGCGGCGTCAAGATAATCGGCTGCTGGCGGTACAACTCCGACGGCATCGACATGCACAACTGCGAGGATGTCTTCATCGAGAACTGCTTTCTGCGCACCTTCGACGACGCAATCTGCATAAAAGGATTCGACTGCTATTACGAGGGCGACGTCGAGAAGGCGGTGCGGGAGGCGATGTACCGCGGCGGAGAGTCGTATGACGTATTCCGAAACGTGCTGGTCAAAAACTGCGTAATCTGGAACGACTGGGGAAAAGCGCTTGAGATCGGCGCCGAGACCCGGGCGGAGGAAATCTGCAATATCCTCTTCGACGACTGCGATATAATCCATGTCTGCGGCCCGGCGCTCGACTGCTGCAACGTCGACTACGCCGACGTTCACGACGTGGTCTACCGGAATATCCGCGTCGAGCTTGACGAAACAATCCCGCCGCCGCGGCTGCAGCGGCGCGACGATGAGCCGTACGGCGACGTCACTCCCGGCTTTCAGCCGCCGCTCATCTGCGGTGTCGTCGAGTATCATTTTGAATATTCCGCCGGCGGCGAACGCCGGGGAATAAACCGCGGCCTGCTTTTTGAAAACATCGCAGTGACCGGCGGCCTTAGGCCGCACGCAAGCTTTTCAAGTTACAGCGAGGAATACTGCTGCCGGGATATTAAAATCCGGAACATCACGGTCAACGGAAAACGGCTCACCGGCGATGAATTCGGGCTGAGCGTAAGCGAGCACTGCAAAAACATCGTGTTTGAGGGGTGAAGAGTCTGCCGGATTTGCCGTGAAAAAACGGCCTTGCGGAAGACATTGTTGTTAAAATTCACATACGTTTTATTGATTTTCAGCCGTTTTTGTGGTATAATATTTTGGTTGATGATTAATTCCGCGGCGTCGGATTTTCGGATCCGGCGCCGCTTTACCGCCGCTTTCCCATCCCGACTCAGCAAATTTACAGGACATTTTTTATGGTTAGAAACGATCTCCGCAATATTGCGATAATAGCCCACGTCGACCACGGCAAAACCACTTTAGTCGATCAGATGCTCAAGCAGGGGCACGTTTTCCGCGACAATCAGCAGGTCGAAACGCGGGTCATGGACTCAAACGACCTCGAAAGGGAGCGGGGAATCACCATCCTTGCAAAAAACACCGCGGTTCATTACAACGACGTCAAGATAAACATCGTCGACACCCCCGGCCACGCCGATTTCGGCGGAGAAGTCGAACGGTCGATGAAGATGGTCGACGGAGTGCTGCTCCTTGTCGACGCCGCCGAAGGGCCGATGCCGCAGACCCGCTTCGTTCTCGAAAAGGCGCTGGCGCTCAACCACCGCGTAATCGTCGTTATAAACAAGATCGACAAGCCGGACGCCCGTCTCGGCGAAGTTGAAGACGAAGTGCTTGAACTGCTGCTCGATCTTGACGCGACGGACGAACAGATCGACTCGCCGGTCATTTACTGCTCCGGCCGCGCCGGCACCGCCTCCCTTTCCCCCGACTTTCCGGGAGAGGACTTAAAGCCGCTGTTCGACGCAATTCTGAACCACATTCCCGCTCCCGAAGGGGATGAAAGCGAGGGACTTCAGCTGCTCGTCTCCAGCATCGACTACAACGACTATGTCGGAAGAATCGGAATCGGCCGCGTCGACCGCGGCGTCGTCCGCATAAACGAAGATATTGTTGTCAAAAACTACCACGACACGGAGACAAATTACCGCTCAAAGATAGTTTCGATATACCAGTTCGACGGACTTAACCGCGCTCCGGTCGAAACGGCGACCGTCGGCGACATCGTCTGCTTTTCCGGCGTCGAAAACATCACGATCGGCGACACGGTGACAACCCCGCTCGATCCGACCCCGCTGCCCTTTATCAAAATCGGCGAGCCGACCATCGAGATGACTTTTTCGGTCAACAACAGCCCGTTTGCCGGCAGAGAGGGAAAATATGTCACCTCCCGCCAGCTCCGCGCCCGGCTTTACAAAGAGCTGCTGCGCGACGTCTCCCTCCGCGTCAGCGACGGCGTTACCACCGACGAATTTTTGGTCGCCGGCCGCGGCGAGATGCACCTTGCGATCTTAATCGAAAATATGCGCCGGGAAGGCTATGAGCTTGCCGTTTCGTCGCCGCACGTTCTGTATCAGGAAGTCGACGGCGTTCGCATGGAGCCTGTCGAGAAGGTTATAATCGACGTTCCGGAAGCAGCCGTCGGCTCGGTAATGGAAAAGATGGGCGCCCGCCACGCCGAGCTTATCACGATGGGACTCCGCGGCTCCCGCACCCGCATCGAATATATAATCCCGACCCGGCTTTTCTTCGGCTACCGCTCGCAGTTTATGACCGATACCCGCGGCGAGGGGATTTTGAACTCGGTTTTCGACGGATACCGGCCTTACAAGGCAGGAACAAGCCTGACGCGGCTGACCGGCTCTCTCGTCGCGTCGGAAGACGGCGAGTCGACCGCTTACGGCTGTTTTGGCGCGCAGGACCGCGGCTCGCTGTTTATCGGCAGCCAGACGCAGGTTTACGAAGGGATGATTGTCGGCGAGAACCCGAAACAGGGGGATATCGCGGTCAACGTCTGCAAGAAGAAGCACCTGACGGCGATCCGCTCGACCGGCGCCGACGAAGCGCTGATACTTACCCCGCCTATCCGGATGAGCCTTGAAGAAGCTATCGAATACATCGCCCCCGACGAGCTTATCGAGGTTACGCCGAAGAATATTCGTCTCCGCAAGAGCATCCTCAACACCGACCTTCGTCTAAAAGCGCAGGCGAAGCTGAAAAAGGAAGAGGAAGGTCAATAAGCCCGGGCGATTACTGCCGGCGACAGCATATTATACAAAAGACTCTTAAGCAATGTTTTCGCCGCTTTCATGCGTATTTGATTTTTGTTTATAAATCCCAAATTACGACAGGATATTTTATAACTTAATACGATTTTAACAATTTTTCCAAAACAATTGTGAAAATCCCTTGACAAAAACACTGTTTTATAGTATAAATATATAGTAGGGTTGCACTTTTAAAATTTATGGAGGTTACCCCAAATTATTGTTTTTTTAAGAAAGGAAAACAGTATGAAAAAGATTATTTCGGTTGTTCTTGCAGCAGTCATGGTTTGCGCGATGTCGGCATTCGCCTTTGCGGCAGATATTCCCGATATGTATCTCGGACAGCTTAACAGAGTTCCCGAGTGCGACAGCACCACCAAGTACCTTGAAGGCTATAACCTGGCTATATTCAAGAAAGGCAATACTTTTGTAATCTGGACCGATGTGGAACTGAGCTTCAAAAACCAGGCCAAACTGGTAGATGCCATCGAAGCCGGCGGATATCCGGGTCTGAACAATCTGCGCAATCCCGAATTTGCTTTCGGCTTTGATACCTTCAAAATCGGCGCGAGGGATGTTACCATCAGCATCGAAGGCGTCATCCAGTTCGAGAATAAGCCCACCTGGTCCTGGTTCTACCGCGGCGTCTGCTGGTTCTCCGATCAGTATATTGTCGAATAAGCTAAAAACTGAACCCGACAGATAAGTCCGCGCAAAAAAAGAAAAGCACAATCACCTTCCCCGTCAGCCGAGCAGATTCGGCTGACGGGGGAGTTTTTCTTGGAACGGCAGATTCCGCTGCATTTCTGTGTTCGGTTTCGATTATTTGAGAATGCATTGATAATTATAAGACCATGTGATATAATATTCATAAGAAATATTTCAAGAGGAATCGAACATGGGATATAAAACGATTGAAGATTTAATGCAGCACTTAAGAGACAGCGGAATCGCAATATCCGGCGATGTTGAAAAAAGACAGCTGATAAACACCGGATATTATCATGGATATAAGGGGTACAGATTTTTCAAAAATTTACAAAACCGAATTCCGTTTACATCATATAAAGAGATTAATGCAACGATTGAGTTTGACTCGAAATTAAAATCGTTATTTTACGATAAAATAATGTACATTGAAACTGCGGTAAAAAACATCGCGCTGATTTGTATTCTGGATGAGACAAAATCCGAAAGCATACAGGATATGTATGATATAGCGGTAGAGAATTATAACACGGATCCGAGTTTGCCGGAAAGAAAAAGACATGAGATACAGGAAAATAAGCTGAGCCTTCAGAATACCGTACAGTCATATCTTTTCAGTTCGTATAGAAGCAACAACCCGAAAATCACTCATTTTTATAACAACATGAGTTACAGCGGTGTTCCTGTATGGGCGTTGTTCGAGGTTTTGAACATGGGGGATTTCGGAAAATTACTTTCATGTCTGACATATGATGTAAGAGATGCCATAACCAGAAAATTGGGACTGAACATTTCGGTGGATACTAATCGCGCATTGATATACAAATTTATTTACTGTCTCAAAGACTTGAGAAATGCAATTGCTCATAATGATGTGGTTTTCGACTCACGCTTTAAAAGATTTAACTCGTCTAAAGCAATGGAAGAATGCATTAAACAGGACGTGGGATTATCTTATATGAATTTTGACAAAATCGATGATTATATAATTCTTGTTAGTTATTATCTGAAACTGCTCGAGGTGCCGAAAACCGAGATTACAGCGTTTATCGAATCCTTTGAGAGCATCGTGGATGAATATAAAAAATCAGTAAGTGAGCAAGTCAGTGGCGTTGTTATTCACCCCGATTTAAACAACAGAATAAATATTTTGAAAAAATTCATTCAGCACTTGAAATCCACCCAAAAACCTGGTATAATATAATTACTAATTGCGGTATGCGTTTGCGGATGCATACTTGGCGGAGCGGAGAAATTCGCTCCGTCCTTCGTTTTTTCGAAAATTATTGACATTCCCCTCCCCCGATGTTATAATTATAAAAAAGACACACAGATACACACACAGAGGTGCGGTATGTTTGTTTTATCGGAACGCTGCAAAGCCCTGCGCGACGACGCGGTCAATAAAAAGACTTTTGCTTCTAAAATCTGCGCGCAGCACGCCTTCTGGAGCAAATGGGGCAAGGTCAATCTCGACCCCTCTTTATACTCGAACATCACCCTCAGCGCCGCCGCGACCGCGTCGGTTATGCGGAACTCGGCGCCGGTCATCGCCGAGGGAGAGCTTATTGTCGGCTATAACTTCGGCGACGGAGAGCATTCGGGGCTCACCGGCGACAAAGACCGCGACACAGAGATATTCCGCCGCAACGGTTTTTCCGATGAGCAGATAAATTGGTATTTTGACCCGGAAAATCAGGTTAAGGGTCATACCTGGCTTGCGCCGGCCGAAAACCTTACCGAGAAGGAGCGTCGGCTGATGGCGGAGATGACCGCCATAAATACGGCGGGCAGCTCAAGCATTACCGCCAATCACTCGGTTATCGGCTACGAAAAGGTACTGAAAACAGGCTTTTCCGGACTTCTTGACGAAGTCAACCGGTACGCCGAACTCAACGGAGAAAGCAGCTATTATAAAGCGCTTAGAATGATTTGCGAAGCCGGCTGCGTATTCGGCGAAAATTACGCCGCCGAAGCGCGGCGGATCGGCCGGGACGACATAGCCGAAGTCTGCGGGCGGGTTCCGGCTTACGGCGCGCGCAGCTTCCGCGAGGCGGTTCAGAGCCTTTGGTTTGCCCATATCGTCAACACCTGGGAGGACCATATAAACGCCAACTCCGTCGGACGGCTTGACCAAATTCTCTACCCATATTATCGGCAGGATATTGACAGCGGAGTTCTTACAAAAGAGCAGGCGTTTGAGCTGCTCTGCTGTCTCTGGATAAAGCTTTACCGCGATTACGACGTGCAGCAGTCGTGCGTCGGCGGGCGCGCGCCGGACGGCAGCTCCGATGTAAACGAGCTTTCATATCTTATGC
Organism: Clostridiales bacterium; assembly: GCA_012841635.1. Lineage (GTDB taxonomy): Bacteria > Bacillota > Clostridia > Oscillospirales > CAG-272 > JAAZGC01. Next base: position 8,628 of record DUUJ01000042.1, read on the forward strand.
TTGACGTCACCGAGGCGCTTGACTTCGTCCGCTGTCTGTCGGTGCGGTTTGACGCTTCGACCGACAGGAAATTCCTCCGCCGTGCGCTGGAAGTCGTCGGGAGGGTGGGCAAGGGCATTCCCTTCTTCTTCAACGACGACGTGATGATACCCGCGCTTGTTTCAGCCGGGATTTCTTATGAAGACGCCTGCGATTACACGCAGATAGGCTGCGTTGAGACGGTTATTCCCGGCAAATCGAATCCCCATGCGGTCAACAGCCGCTCGAATCTTTTAA
>DUUJ01000043.1 GCA_012841635.1 Clostridiales bacterium
ACGGCGAAGCCGACGAAGGCGACCGCTACGGGCATTTTTTCACCAATACTCAAACCCTCGGCGCCGATTCTTTCACCGGCGGATGCAATATCAAGCTTGTCGATAAGCTTGATGACGGAAGCTATGTATACAATGGGGTATCCGAAAGAGCGATCAGTTTCTGCGAAAAAATGTATGAGCTGCTGTTTTTGAACAACAATACCTGCCGACTTCCGTATAACAACGAAGACATCATGAAGACGATGGTGAACGGCGAGACGATATTCACCACATGGATGCTTTCCGGGGTAAATTATCTCAGGGATATGGAAAACGATTTCGGAATAATCCCAATGCCGAAGCTTGATGAGCTTCAGGAAAGCTATACCGTTTACACACATGACGGCAGCACGGCATTTTCGATTCCGATAACCTGCAAGAATCCGGAAGATACGGCCGCCGTGCTTGAAGCTCTGGCGGCGGAAACTTATCGCACCACGACGCCCGCATATCTTGACACCGCGCTTAAAGGAAAATACAGCCGCGACGCCGAGACGGCGCGTATGCTCGACGTGATAATAGAGGGGATATATCCCGACCTCGGATATATTTACGGAAACAGCCTCGGCTCTCCGATAGGCATCATGCGGAACATATTCGCTTCGGCGTCTGCCTGTGAAAAGGCGGCTTCGACGCTTGCTTCGAATGAAAGCGCGATCCTGAAAAAGATGGATAAGATAATCACTCAATATGAAGAGATTCAGCCGTAAAAATTGCGCTCCGGCATTAAAACCGGAGCGTGTTTTCATATTACAATCTACAAACTATAAACTTTAAGGTGGCATTATGAAAATCACACGCCTTTTATCGGCGGCTCTTGCTTCACTTATTATTTTATCAGGTTTTGCGGGCTGCGGCGGGAAGGATGAGCCGGGACAACAGACGATTGAAGTGACGGATGAAATTACCGATGTCACCGAAGAGACGACGCCGGCGGATTTGCAGGCGAACTCCGAAGATTCGCCGTTGCCGGAGAGTTCTGAAATAAACATCGCCATAAAAAACGAGGAGGCAGAAAGCATGAACGACAGAATAAAGATCGCAGACGCGGAGTTCCTCGCCGGAATAGACGCGAAGGCGGAAACATTGAAGGCGGAAATTCTCGGCGCGGTTACAACCGTCAAACCGTCCGAAGGCGGCAGGGCCTACTATGTCTCGAACAGCGGCTCTTTATCCGGCGACGGTATGACCCCCAAAACGGCATGGATGACTCTTGAACAGGTCAACAGCGCGGTTTTAAAGCCCGGAGATGTGGTTTACTTCGAGCGCGGCGGTGTTTTCCGCGGCAATCTCAGGGGGCAGACCGGCGTGACATATTCCGCGTACGGCGAAGGCGCAAAACCTATCATCAACGGTTCTCCCGAAAACTATTCGCAGCCCGACAGGTGGAAGTTGACCGAATACGAAAACATCTGGGTCTATGACAAGGTTTTCGACCGTGACTGCGGACTCATTGTCTTCAACGACGGTGATGCATGGTCGGTAAAACGGATAGTCGACTCACTCGGCTTTGAAGGTACCTTTGAGGAGATGAAGAATGACCTTGAGATGTATCATTCCCTTGACGACAAGCGCATATACCTCGTGTCAACAGAAGGCAATCCCGCAGATCGTTTTGACCGCATAGATTTCGCGCTAAAGAACAATGTTATCACCTGCGGCGACAATTGTACTTTTGACAACATCGCCGTAAAATACGGCGGCTCCCACGGCATCGGCACAGCAAACGTAAAAGGGCTCACGGTGCGCTTCTGTGAATTCGGCTGGATAGGCGGCTCGATTCAGGGTATAAACGCAACCACCCGTTTCGGAAACGCGGTCGAAATCTATGTGGCCTGCGAGGACTTCACGATTGATCACTGCTATGTCTATCAGATTTACGACGCGGGTCTGACCCACCAGTTCAAGGGGGATAACGGCAGTCCGGTTCCGATGGTAAATGTCACATATACAAGCAATCTCATTGAATACTGCACCTATTCAATCGAGTATTTCCTCGACGAAAGCCATAATCCCGGCAAGCCTGCCGACAGCAAGTATTCAATCGATGAACAGGTCATGAAGAATGTGGTCATTCGCGGCAACATCATGCGCTTCGCCGGTTACGGCTGGGGGGATCAGCGTCCCGACAAGACTGCCGCCGCCCATTTAAAGGGTTGGGATCATGCCAATCCCGCCGACGGATACATAGTCGAAAACAATATCTTCGACCGCAGCCGTTACATGCTGATTCATTGCGGCGCCGCGCTTGCCAATGATCTGCCGGTTTTCTCGGGAAACATCTTCCTGCAGAATACAGGCGGTCAGTTCGGACGCTATTCGAAAAATCCTACTTCCCTTTTGATGTATGACACTGCGGCCGCGGCTCTTGAGAGTTTCTCTGCCGACACTTTTATGCTTGTAAAGGATGCCGAATAATCGCAAATAAAGACAATCAGCCCGAACGTTTGATTGCTTGGTGAAAATATAGCTTATTGCCCCATCTGAATGAAGATATGACTTCTGTGTAAAAAACGATGTTAAATTATCGACAAATTAGTGCTTGACAATTAACATCTTACATGCTATACTTTAAAAAAGTCATCCAAAAAAACCTCCTGAGCGGAAGCAAAAAAAATAAAGGAATGAATTTTGGAGAAAACAATGTATCTCTCTCAGCCGCGATTTTTATTGCCATTTAACTAAGTTTTTTGGGGGAAAACTGCAAGCTTTACCATTAACAGAGATACCGATATGAATTAATGTAAAGGGGAATATGTTATGTGCAAACGAAAAGTCAAGCAATTCTTTGCCGCCCTTCTCACTATTATCATCCTGCTGCCAATATTTGCGGCATGCTCCGGCGGCGGAGACGCACAGATTCAGGACACGACTGCACCCGTAACCGAAGAAACAACTGCAGCAGAAACAAGGAATCCATACCTGGACGACATATCCGAAACCTTTGACTTTGAGGGAGAGGTATTCACCATTTCACTGCCCCTTCCATCCGAATTGGGAGAAGTGTATTACATACGGGAAGAACTGACAGGAGACGCACTTAACGACGCTATCTACACGAGAAACTTAGAGGTAGAGCAGCGTTTCAACTGCGTTATCAATACCCGTACCGACGGCTGGACACATGACCAGGCAAGCGCTCTCATGCCTACTCTGTTGGCAGGCGACGACTCGGTGGATCTGGTGGCTCTGGGCTTCATGCAGGGCGGCGTCGGGTTCATAACGAATGACCTGGCATACCCGCTGAATATGGTTCCTTACATCGACATGAAGAAACCATACTGGAATCAAAACATAGTTGATTCCCTTTCTGTGGGCGATAATGTATATATACTTATCGGAGACATCA
>DUUJ01000044.1 GCA_012841635.1 Clostridiales bacterium
GGTCGCCTATTACGGCGATGCCCCTCGGAGTTGGTGCATGACTTTTGTTTTCCTGCATAATGTCTCCTTACTGCCACCACGCGCGCAGCCGTCGCCGCAGCTCGCGGCTGTCAACTCCGCCGTTCTTTCCGGCGTAGATTATTCTGAGGTTCTTTGCCTCGTATTCGACAAAGCTGAGATAAGCCGCCGGAACTTCGGGACCGTAAGCTAAGTATTTTGTCTTTGAAAACAGACTCAGATAATAATCGTCGGCCGCGCGCTCGACTGAATCAAAACTCAAGTCGTCTGAGCAGGCGTCGCGGATGCTTCGAAATTCGGTCTTGCGGAGGCTCTCCCAGAGCTCTTCCTCGCTCGAGAACTCGGCAAAGCGCTCGGTTTTGAGCGTTCCGCCGTCAATCAATACGTCGTTCAAAAGCCTGCCGCCGGCGTTCATGCGCAGTATGCGCAGCGCGGTAAGAATATTGGTAAGATCGATCTTAAGCCTGACGGCTTCGGCAAACGCATCAACTCCGCTTTCGCCGGCAAGCTCCAGCATGTCGGCGTAGAGGGCGCGGTCAAGAGCGAGGTCGATCAGTTTCGGGTCGCGCAGACGGCTGTATTCGGCGCGGGAGGTTTCCGCCGCCTTCGCCATATGCTTCGGCAGAGCCGAATAATCCTCCGACTGAATCGCTTCGTAAACGGCGAGCGGGGAGACGGTCGCGAAATCATACATTCCGGCGAGGGTGTTTTCAAGCGTCCGGCCGCGGATGAAGCATTTCAGCGCGTATTTTATGTTGTGACAGTCGTAAGGATAGCGAAATACGTCAAAGGCCTTTTCGTTGCCGGAAGCTCCCGACATCTCGGCGATATCCCTGTAAGTCTGTCCCAAGATCGCGTCAAGAGCCTCGTCGGGCGGCAGTTCCGCCGCAACGCCGAAGCTTTGCGCGTATTCAGATATGCCCCGACGAACCTCCTCCGCATCTCTTGCGTCGCATAAGCGATAGCTGCCTTCCCGCCCGGAAAGACGGGTTTCAAGCTTCCTTGAGCGGGCGGAGGCGTAGAGAAAGTCTTCCGGCCGTACTTTTTTAGCCGTTTTCATCATGCTTCACCGAAAAGCAGCGAGACGGCGCCGGCTTCCGCCGAAGGACGAAGCTGCTCAATCAGTTTTTCCGCCGAGCAGTTTGTAAGAACCGAGCCGCAGCGGAGAATGAAGCCGCGGTCGATATCGCGGGCTTCTTCGCCGCGGATAAGCGTCTTTCCGAAATCGGAAGCGGCTTTGCGCCCGGCTTCAAGCAGCGTTTGCGAAAGCGCCGCGTCGGCGGGGGCGAACCTGACCTCATATTCATCGGTCGGAACATAATCCGCATCAGCCAGAACCGCCGCGTTTTCGCGGTCGACGTTGGATTTTATGGCGGCAATCAGCAGCCTTCCCAAAAAATCGGGGTAACCGGGGTCGGACGGCAGCTTTTCGAGCGCCAGAGCGAATGCTTCGTCGAGCAGCCGGTTTTTCTCCTCAAGTATCATGTTTCGCCGGACATTGGAGCCGGAGGAGTCGACTCTTGCGAGCAGCGTTTCGCCTTCCGCCCGCGCATCCGCTTCGGAGCGGTCGCGCAGCGTCTTCGCCTGCGACTTGTAGCTTTCGGCGAGACTTTCGGCTTCTGCCTTGGCAGCCGCAAGGACGGCTTCGGCTTCGGCGCGCGCGTCGGATAAGATTCGTCCGGTTATCTTTTCAATGCCTTCCATTTATAAGTCAGACCTTGAGGAAGATTATCATCAGAAGGGAGACGAGCAGGGCAAAAATTGCGTATGTTTCGACAAGAGCGGCGGCGGTTATCGCTTTACCGATCTCGTTCTTCTGCTTTGCGATCAGTGAAATGCCCGAGCAAGCAACCTTTGCCTGATGGATGGCGGAGAAATAGCCGACAATGGCAATAGGCAGCGCCGCGATAAAAAGATATCCGCCCTGAGCGAGGGTAAGATCAACGGGGGTGCCGAGGGTACCGGCTTTAGCCATGATAAGGAAAGCGGTTATAAGACCGTATATTCCCTGTGTGCCGGGAAGAGCCTGGAGGATGAGGGTTTTACCGAACTGAGTCGGGTCTTCGGAGAGCAGCCCGGAAGCGGCCTGTCCGACCATTCCGACGGCTTTTGCGGAGCCCCAGCCGGCGAAAGCCGCCGCCACGAAGGCGCCGAAAATGGCGAGGTTGTAGCCGGTGAATATGGTTGTGATAAACTGGCTGAAGGTGGTGATTTCCATGAGAGAATTCCTCCGATAGGATGATTTATATTTTATTATTTTTTGACGGTTTATTCGGTGATCTCGGTATATTTGGTCACCGGAGCGGCGGGGACGAAAGGAGTTCCGCCGTCTTCGTAGAATTTGCCGAAGAATTCGATATATTGCAGACGAGAGTCGTGAACGAAGGTGCCGAGCAGGTTGATTACGAGGTTAACGACGTGCCCGAGCGGGATTATCAGCAAGAACATAAGCCAGCCGACGACGGTGTTCCCGCCCATCGTTCCGAAAAGATTTACGACTTGCGCTATAACGGCGGAGGCAAGCCCCAGCGCCATTATTCTCGAATAGGAAAGCAGGTCGGAGATGTAAGATACGGTGTCGTAAAGGCTCATGACGCCTTTGAGAACTTTCATTATCGGGTTCTTTTCCCCGCGCCCCTGCGTCAGTATCAGCAAAGCGGCTCCCGCGATCGCGACCGCTTTTCCGGGCGCTGAGGAAATACCGAACGCCGATGAGGCGCCCAGAAGACCGAGCCCGACAAAGAAGACATACCACGGCACGACGTCCAGAATTCCGTCAAGCAGCCGTCCTTCCTTTGCCGACATATATATCTTTATTCCCATGCCGGTCATGATATGGATTACTCCGATAGCCATCGAGACGATAAGGAAGAGGATCGGATCATTCACCATGTCAAACCACAGGTGAGTACCCCCGATGTCTGCGCCGAACATGTTTTTCATCAGCTGCTGCGGCAGATCGCCGAAGTAGGAGCCGAAAAGCACCCCGCAGATAATCGACGACACACCGCAGATGGCAAATAGCTTGACTAAATTTTTCACTCCCGCAGAAATGTTCAGCAGTTTGAGCATTATAAGGCATCCGACGGTAAGCAAAAGCCCGTACAGTACGTCTCCCAGCATGAATCCGAAGATAACGAAGAAGAAGATGGACATTATAAACGTCGGATCAAAACTGCCGTACGCGGGGAGCGAATAAAGCCCGACGACGCTTTCAAACGGCTTGACCGCCGGCTGATTCAGCAGCTTAACCGGGACGTTGTCATCTTCGGAAGGGTCGCTCAGCGTATACCATACGGCGGGATCCGAGTCGAGCGCGGATTTTACCACAGGTACCGCAAGGTAAGGCACCCAGGCGGCAACGACGGTGGTCTTTTCCGTTTTGAGCACAAGTTTTTCCGACGCGCATTCGGCCGCGCGTGTCATCGCCGCGTCGTACGCAAGCTCCATCTCGCGGCAGTGTACGGCGATTTCTTTGAATTTGTGGGATAACGAATTTTCTTCGCCATCAAGCGCGTCAAGCGCGGCTTTCGCCCGGTCGGCGATGAGCGAGGGGAGATTCGATCCGCCGTCCGGCGTTTCAATGTCCGCCAGCAGCGAGGAAAATTCCAGTTTCGCAAATCCCCGTCGGGTAAGCTCGTCGGTGACGGCAAGGCTGCTGTCCTTCATCGTGATAACCGAGACGTAAACCCCGCCCGGCTCCTCCGAAACCGGAATCAGCGCAAATTCGCTGTCAGTTTCGGCGGCGATCTCGGCAGATATTACGTCTATATCCGCCGACGGCGGCAGCACTCCCAAAGTCAGCTCGGTAAGCGCCGTGCCGCGCGAGTCGAGAGGTACGCCGAAGTTTTCCCATGGTTTCAGGCTTTCAATCTGCTGGCGCAGCCGGGTTCTTTCGGCAGTGATTTCCGCTTCCCTTGCCCGAAGCGCCGCGTAATCGGCTGAGTAGCCGACGGCTTTGCCGTAACGCTCGCTTTCGACGTCGAGGTCGGCGCGGGTGGCTTTTATCGGGCGGCCGAAAAGACCGGTTTTGTCTTCGCGGTAGTTTCTAAGTCCCATCAGCGCCGTGTTTAGGGCTGCCGCGTCGCGCTCGTATATCAGCCGGCGGTTTTCCGCGTCGGCCGAAATGTCCGGGTTTTCATAATCGGCGTCCGTCCTCGTAATGTGAGCGCATCGAAGCCAGGTAAGTTTTTGAATTATATCATCCGCTCCGCTGTCCGCCGATACCAGCGAAAGCTTCATCATACGGCTTATTGACATGAGGCGAAAAGTTCCTTTATTATTTCGTCGGCGGCGGCGTTCATCCGGCTTCTTGCCTTTTCGGACAAGTCCTTGATCTCGTATGAAGCGGCGGCGCGGAGAGATCTGAGCCGGGAATCGGATTCGGAGGCCGCTTCGGCGATAACGCGCTCTCGCTCCTGCATTGACCGGGACTTTGTTTCTTCAAGCAGCTTTTTTCCGGCAGCTTCCGCATCGGAACGAAGCGCTCTTGCGCGGGCAGCCGCGGCGGTTTTTATCGCCGAAGCTTCGCTTTCGGCGTCTCTGATTTTTTTCAGTATTTCGGCGGTCATATTTTTATGCTCCGGGTTTTGTTTGTCTTAGTTTATATAGTTTCAATATTATTATTATACTACATTTAAATGATATTGTCAATCGGATTTCACAAGCGTTTTTGTTTTATTTGTAGTGTTACAATAGATGTGACACTGAAGATATTGAAAAAGTGATTGAGATCTGATAAAATAAAGTTCCCACACCCAAATTATCAGAAAAGGACTCAATCACCATGAATATTATAACACAAAACAAGCGGTATTGTCCACATGAAATTACAACAAAAATAAAATCTGTGGAATTGTACAGA
>DUUJ01000006.1 GCA_012841635.1 Clostridiales bacterium
TCGGATTGCGCGGAAACGGTATGTTGATAACGTCATTATATCACATTCCGGCAAAAATAATATTGTCCGTTTTAATAAAGTATTGTAAAAAGAAAAATATCTGCCGCAGGTATTGACATAAAACCGCGATTTTGATAAGATGTATTCGGGACATAAAATAAACGAAAATGAGGGGGAATAAACACCATGAAGCTTCTCATTATTACAAACGAATCCTGCGACCTTGCGGACGTGCTGCGCAGCTGTCCCGCGGAGACGAAAACCTTGTCATTTGACGAGGCGATAAGAGCCGATATCTGCGGATATGACGCATTCTGCGTATTCGGCGACGGCGGCATGACGCTTGACGCCCGCCTGCGCCTGAAGCTGGAAAATGAAGCGGACCGGGGGAAAAGGATTTTCCTTGAATCCATCGGCTCCTTCCGCTCGATCTATTCCGCCGGTCCCGTCGACACGACCCGCAGCCGGCTGATATATCTGGCGCCGGACAGCGGAGAGGGAATCCCCGGACTCAGAACGGGGAATCTTTTAGACGATGAAGCCGGGCAGCTCATAACCCCCTGGTTTTCGGTGCCGGGGACGACGCCGCTGCTCGTCTTTAAAGAACAGATCATCGCGCATACGCATACCGACGCGGCTCCCGAAGAAATCCTGAAAAACAGCAGACCCGGCATGTTTAAAATCGGCGACAACATCCTCTGGGCGCTGTTCAATATGCGGAATTTCAACAAGGCAAGATTCGCCCCGCGCGGGAATTGGGAAAAGCTGGTGAAATACATCTGCCGGTTTTTGACCGGCAGCGAACCCCGGTATATGCCGGAACCGGTCGTGCGATACGGAACCGACGCGGATCTGAATGACCCCGCCGAATGGGAGACCGCAAGAAAGACGGCGGTCGAAAACGGCATCCGCTGGCTTCGCGGCTTCCTTGTCGACGGCGGCTGCGGCGGCATCCGCGAAGGCATGAGGCACAACATTCTGCCCGACGGAGAACAGCTGCGGATTAATACCGTAAGAAACGACTGCTGCGGCGAAGCCGCCGGCGCGTTTTATATGTACGGCCATCTGACCGGAGACAAATATCATATCGGCATCGCGGAGAATATCCGGAAATTCATGCACGAAGTATTTGTTATCCGAAAAGACCCCTTTTACGGCATGATGCGCTGGAGCTATGACGCCTGGAACGTCTGCTATCCCGACGACGCGGCAAGAGCTGTTTTCCCCGCGCTGCTCGGCGCGCTCTATATGGACGACGAGCGGTTTTTCGCCGACATCTGCTCCTGCCTTGATTTCCTCGTAAGCGTCACCTGCCGCGACGGGCTGCCGCACGCGCGCTATGACATCTGGAATCTCGACGCGCGGAAGCTCGAAGAGATAAGAGAAAGCGAACACGGCCTGCCGAGCGCTCATTATACCGCGTATTATCTCGCGGCGCTGCTGCTGGCTTACAAAAAGCGCGGCAAGACCGAATACCTCGAAACCGCCCGGAAGGGGCTTGAAACCATCATGTCGCTCTACCCGGAAACCCGCCGGGAACAGAGCGAAACGCAGGAGATGTGCCGCCTGATCTTCCCGCTCGCCGCGCTCTATGACGCGACCGGAGAGGAAATGCACAAGGAATTCCTTTACAGAGTGACGCATGACCTCGAAAAACACCGGCATCCTTTCGGCGGGTACCGGGAGTGGGACACCGGCTACAAGGCGTCGTGCAGCCGGGAGTCGACCGGCGAATGTTCGCTGCTGACCGAAAACGGCGACCCGGTTACCGACTCGCTCTACTCGATGAACTGGCTGCCGATCGGGTTTGCTTACGCATATTATGCCACGAACGACAGGTATTTCCGCGATCTCTGGAAAAACGTCGTCACCTTCTATCTCCGCACTCAGATGCGCTCGTCGAACCCTTTGATCAACGGCGCCTGGTGCCGGGCTTTTGATATGGACCTTGAAGAAGCCTACGGCTGCCCGCACGATGTCGGCTGGGCGGCGAACTGCTGCGAATCCGGCTGGACGGTTGCGGAAATCCTGATGGGAATGATGCTGATGGACATCTTTCCCGAAAAAGACTCATCCGGACAATAAAACCGCATGACAGGGAGAAATACAATGAACAAAAGAATCAACGTGACCGACCTTAACGGCATCTGGAATTTCCTGCCCGACAAAGACGACAGCGGCGGGGAAAAGGGATATATGCTCGCGTCCTGCGACATGTCGCTCTGGCGGGAAGCCAGGATCCCCTGCACCTTTGAAGGCGCGGCGCAGGAATACGCGGGATATCGCGGCACCTTCTGGTTCCGCAGGACCTTCAAGTGGTATGAAACGCAGGGGGCCCTTATCTGGCTGGAATTTGCCGCCGTCAATTATAGGGCCGATATCTGGATAAACGAGCAGCCGGTCGGCTCCCATGTCGGCGGATACCTGCCTTTCCGTTTTGAAGTGTCAAAATATATAATCACCGGCGAAAACCTGATCTGCGTCCGGGTCAATAACCGCATAATTCCCGGAATGCTGCCGCCGAGCCATTTCTGGCGGGGCCACGGCGGAATAATCCGCGGCGTATCTCTGTACAATACCCCCGTCTGTTACATCGGCAATGTAAAAGCGGTAAAAACCGACGCCTCTCTTAAAATGGTGACGGAGATTATAAACACCGCCGAGACTGCAAAGACAATCCGCATCCGGCACCTCTGTCCCAAAAACGGTCTTACCGCGCAGACCGCCCTGACTGTCCCCCCGATGTCGGAAGCGTCGGCGGAAGCGTTCTTTCCGCTCGACGCCTTTGAACTCTGGGAGCCTAGCAACCCTGCGATGTATATCTGCAAAACGGTAATGACGGCGGAAAACATCGCCGACGCTTACGATATTTCCTTCGGCGTCCGGGATATATGCGTAAAAGACGGAAAAATCCTTCTGAACGGGAAAGAGCTGCGGCTGCGCGGCTTTGACCGCCACGAAGATTCCCCTGACAAAATGAACGCGGCGGATATCGAAAACTCGGAGCGGGATTTCCGGATGATGAAGCAGATGGGGGCTAACTTCGTCCGGTTCTGTCATTATCCGCACAGCGAGGAGGAACTCGATATCTGCGACCGTCTCGGCCTTGCTGTGCTTGCGGAATTGCCTCTCAACGCGCCGATGGTGGCAATTAAAGAATATAACGAAAAGGAAACCCGGCGCGCCCTGCCGCAGATGTTTCTGAACGCAAAAACCGCGGCGAAGGAAATGATAGAAAGGGATTTCAATCATCCCGGCGTCATCTTCTGGTCGGTCAGCAACGAATCGAACGAAGGCGTCCCGGAAATCCGCCTTATGAACGACGCGCTGATACGGTATATAAAGCAGCTCGACGGCTCCCGCCTTGTTACCCACGTTACTCAGGGATGCTGGTGGTATGATAAAGAACTCGTATCTTCGCTGTTCACCTATGACGACGTGATCTGCATCAACGCCTATATCACGACGGATCACAACAGCATTACCGGCTCCGGCGACATCACCCCCGAACACGACCTGCACGCGGCGGCGTTCTGGGACGAAAAGATGGCTATATTCCGGGAAAAATTCCCCGGCAAGCCGGTTGTCGTGACCGAATTCGGTTATCCGACCGGCAAAATCGCCGACGGCATTAAAGACGAAGAAAAGCAGCGGGACGCGCTGCTCTGCGATATGCGGGCGATGGAAAGACGGCTCGCCGGATACGCGATCTGGCACTTCGCTGACCACGAATGGGAGAGGGCGGAGGACGGAACCGTCTTCTTCGGCTCGGATATCAGTCCTTACGGCGTATTCACAAGAGACCGGAAACCCAAAAAGTGCGTCGGGGCGATCGCCGAATACTGGAAGGAAAACGGCGCGGCGGCGCAGACGGAAAATCAGAATTAAAAAAACCATATAAATTAAAATAATCGGAGGCTTATCATGCTCAGAGATTTCGGCAGCGAGAAATTCGACATCATCGTTCAGGCGGGACAGTCAAACAGCGACGGAACCGGTTTCGGCAACGCGCAGAACCCGTTCAAGCTCGATTACCGCGTCTGGTACCTGACCGGCGACTGGCAGGTTCCGAAGGATTTCCATTTCGAGCCGGCGAGGGAGATAATTTACGACAATCTGATCTGCTCTAACTTCTCCCTCTCTTTCGCAAGAAGATACATCGAAGACGGAAGACTCGAAGAAGGCCGGAAAGCGCTTATAATCCGCGCCGCCGTCGGCGGGACCGGATTCCTCGACGGACACTGGAAGCCCGATGACCCTCTGTTCGTCCGGATGACGGCGATGATAAAAACGGCGCTTGCGCTGAACCCGGAAAACCGGCTTGCTGCGGTGCTCTGGCATCAGGGAGAGACGGACGCCTCGCTTAACGCAAGCTATGACGTGCATTACAATCATCTGATGACTTTTATAAAGCTCATCCGGGAAACGTACGATGCGCCGAACCTGCCGTTCATCGCGGGAGATTTCGTCCGGCAATGGTCGGAGATGAACGCCGGGATCGTCGCGCCGGTCATAAAGGCGATGCGCGCCGTATGCAGCGACGCCGGCAGCGCCGCGTTTGTCGAAACCGACGGGCTGCTTTCCAACGACCAGGATCCCGCAGGTAATCCATGCAAAGGCGACACCATCCACTTCTGCCGCCAGGCGCTCTACGAGCTGGGGGAGAGGTATTACGAGGCGTTTGCCGGGATTGCGGGGAGGTAAGGCTTCTTAAAAAGCGAAATAAAAAATCGGACCGCGTAAGAGGAAGTTCTTCTCTTGCGCGGTCTTTTTCCGATTTATAATCCCGAATTTTGTCATCAAGGCCTATCCGTCCCGCGCGGAATACGAGGGGAGATAAGGATGTGCCGTTATTATAAGATGACATCAAAATTAGCAATATATACAAAAAACGATTTCGTTTTTGTTCACTTTTGAATGTAATATTTTCATAATTATTTAAATATCTTATTGACTTATCCGAACATATGCGTTACAATAATCTAAGTATAAACGACCGGAAATCAGCCCCGGATTTAAGATTTAAAAAATCTGACAAAAGATATAACAATCAGGCATATTGCCGCAATGAGAGGAGTTTCGAAAAATGTTTAAAAACAGAAGGCGTTTATCCCGTTTTCTGGTTGCCGTATTATTGCTTACGGTATTGATTTTTCAATCGGTGTTTGCCGAGGGAGGGAACGTATTCCCTCCGACCGAACCGGCAGGGGAACCTTCCGGCGGAGAATACGGCAACCCGGCGCCTTCCGAGTCGGATCAGCCGTCGGAGCCGTCGTCGGAGCCGGTAAATCCGGAATCCCCGGATGATTTAACCGAACCAGAAATGCCGGAAACCCCGCCCCCTTCGGAACCTGAACCGGAGCAGCCGCCGCTTTTCGGAAATCCGCCCGTATTCGGCGCTCCACAGACTCGCGGCGGCGGTATTCTCGGTGAAATAACGATAAACTCCACTAATTTCCCGGATTACGATTTCAGAACATTTGTGAAGGGTTATGATACCGATAATAACGGCAGCCTTTCTCAAGCCGAGATAGCTGTTGTCAAATCAATGAACGTAAACGGCAAGGATATTTTTGATCTTACCGGAATTGAATATTTTACTTCATTGACGACGCTTTATGCGAGAGAAAACTACCTGTTTTATTACGGTTTATTACACGGCAGCCTCCCGGCTGACTGGTTCAGAAACTTAACATACCTGGATCTCAGCGAAAATATGCTGGGAGATGATGATGTCGCCGAAATCTGTACCGAGCTTACTCAGCTGACACACCTTTACTTAACCAATAATGAGTTAAAGAATACAGAGTTCTCCGCCTTAACCGGACTTACGCATCTTAAGGTCGGAGAAAACAGTTTGACTTCGCTGGATGTTACTGCTTTAACCAATTTGGAGCACTTGGACTGTCAATCCAACAAGATAACTGATTTAAAAGTTTCCGGACTGAGCAATTTACAATGGTTATCATGCACGAATAACGATTTAACGGAAATAAATACGACCGGTCTGACGGCGCTTGGGGAATATTTTTGCGGAGGAAACTTACTTACTTCGATTGATTTCAGCAGTATTCCCAATGTATGGCGGTTGAATTTCGGATGGAACAAAATCGAATCTATTGATGTCAGCTCGCTTGCACATCTTCAGCTTGTTACTCCCATAAGGCAGTTTGTAGGCAGGCATAAAGCAATCTTTGTGAACGGACACTATGAAGTCGATCTGGCTTCCGCCTTTCCCGGTATTGATATAAGCAAAGTCATAGGCGGCGGCGGAAAAGGCACCGAAGCCGGCTTATACAGTTATGATGCCGACAGAAAAGTCATTATAATCGACAAAACGGCAACACAGTACGCCGATTGGTATCGACGTCCGTATCCTTACAATAACAGATCTTATCCATATTACAACTATGACATAAACTCGGGACTGAACAACCACTCCCCAATGGACGTCAACTTCCTGTGGTATGCCGCGGCTCCCGCCGCCGTCAATCTCGCGGCGCTGACGACGCTCGACGGCGCGGCTCCCTCGGACGGGCTTTTCACCTATACCCTGACCGATTCGGCGGATATCGCCGTCGACACAAAAACCAACGTCGGCGGGGATGTGACCTTTGCCCCCTTAACTTTTTACGGCGAAGGCGCATACACCTACACCATGCGCCAGACCGCGGGCGTCGACCCAAGCATTGTATACGACGATTCGGTTTATGAAGTCACCGTTACCGTAACGGAAGATCCCGCAACCGAAACTTTGATTGCAGCCGTAACCTATAAAAAAGACGGCGCCGACTACCAGGGCACCCCGCTGTTTGAAAACTTTACCAAGAAGATCGATATCCAGGTAAGCAAAGTCTGGGACGACGGCTCGGATCAGGACGGTCAAAGACCGACGTCGGTAGTTATTAAACTTATCGCCGACGGCGCCGATACCGGAGAGAAAATTACCTTATCCGGCGCCGCCGACACCTGGACGGGCGAATTTACCGACATGCCCGAATACAATAACGGCGTAAAAATCGTTTATTCGGTCGAAGAAGAAACGGCGGTCGCGGGTTATACGACGACTTACGGCGGAAACGCCGCCGACGGCTTCATCATAACAAACTTCAGAACTCCCGCGACGGTCGACGTTTACGGCTCCAAAACCTGGAACGACAACAACAACATAAACGGCAAGCGGCCGACGAGCATCACCATCCGTCTTTATAAGAACGGAACTGAGATTAGCTCAAAGGTTGTCACCGCCGCCGACGGCTGGGCGTGGGATTTCGGAGAACAGCCGATGTATGCGTCGGGTCAGCTGATTACATACACAATCTCGGAAGACGCGATAGCTGAATATACGGCAACTATCAGCGGCTACAACGTAACCAACGCATACACTCCCGACAAAATCTCGATTCAGGTGTCCAAATCCTGGCAGGACGATAACAACCGGGACGGCGTCCGGCCGTCATCGGTAACGGTACGGCTGCTGGCTGACGGAGTATTTTCCGGAAGGACGCTTACCCTTTCTGCCGGCAATTCCTGGACCGGCGTGTTTGCCGATCTGCCGAATTTTGCGTCCGGCAGAAAGATAGCTTATACCGTTGAAGAGCTTTCGGTCGGGAACGGTTACTCATCCTATATCGGAGGCAGCGCCGAGAGCGGCTTTAATATCACGAACACCAGAACTCCGGCGACTTTCATGGCTTCGGGAAGCAAGACCTGGGATGACGACAACAACCGGTTCGGCAAGCGTCCCGAAAGCATTACCGTCCGTCTCTATAAGAACGGAAGAGAGCTGCTTTCCAAAACGGTAACCGCCGCCGACTTCTGGACATGGGCGTTCCCCGGCCTGTCGGTTTACGAAGACGGCGTGCCGGTGAACTACACGATTTCCGAAGACGCGGTGCCCGGCTACACGGCGACAGTCCGCGAATTCAACATTACGAACACCTACACCGCCGGAAAAACCTCGGTTCATGTGATTAAAACCTGGCTGGACGACAACAACAAAGACGGTCTGCGTCCGCAGTCGGTAACCGTTAAGCTTTACGCCGACGGATTTGACACCGGAAAGACGCTGACTTTATCCGAGAGAGACAACTGGTCTGGCGCGTTCGCCAACCTTGACGTATATAACGGCAGCCGGATTATAGTTTATACCGTCACCGAAGCGGCGGCGGGGCAGTATTACTCAGCCTCGGTTTCCGGCAGCGCGGCGCAGGGCTTTGTAGTGACAAACACATATACGCCCCCCGTAAAGCCGCCTCAGCCGGAAGAACCTTCTCAGCCTGAAAAGCCGATTCAGCCTGCCGAAACGACGGAATCCGACCCGATTCTGCCGGTTAAGCCGTCCGAGACGGTTCCGCTTGATACCGATCCCCCCGAAGAACCTGCCGCTCCCGCCGATACGGCGCCTGCCGAAATCGTCGAGACTGTCGAGACGGAAGCATCCGCTCCCGCAGGTCCGGTAACAAAATCTTCGAAGGATCCGGGACCCGTTCCCAAAACCGGCGACAGCGGAATTTATCTCTGGCTGAGCCTGCTGCTCGTATCGGCTGCCGCGGCGCTGCTTGTGATAAGAAAAAGGATACTCGCAAAGCAAAAGGCAGCCGGAAGATAACCATAAGCCTTAAATTATAAATTACATCAGGAATCAGGCGGAAAATTCATACATATAAAACTCCTCCCGCGGCGGATTTAAATCATCCAGCCGCGGGAGGTTTTTGACTTTTTTTGTTTTTTTAAAGCATGCGCAGTGCGAGACTTACTTAAGCCTATTTTTCAGCTGTAGATCAAACTCCGGCATATACTCCTTCTGCTCGTCGGTATATTTGCGAAGGGTGTCCACGACTTCTCCGCCGTTGTATTCTCTTGAGCCGATATCTTCGGCGGTGCCCATTACCGTTATCAGGGCTTTGCGCGGGCGGGCGCGGACGCGGTCCCAGTCGATGAAGAAGATGTGCGCGAATTCCCCTAAATCCAGCTTGCCGTCAATGACGGTAATCGTCTCGGAGCGGCCGAGGAAGACGGAGCGGAGGTGTCCGTCGGTGTTCATCGAGGTAAAATCTCCCGGCTCATTCACATAGCGGCCGAACTGCAGGTGAACGGGTCCCGGATGGTGGTACTGCCCCTCTTCGGTATAATCGGGGGCGATTTTCCGCATGATTTCAAGCAGGTCCATCTGCAGATACTCGAGGTCGAAGCTGTTGATATCGTGGCTGGCTTCCTGAATCATGACCGAGCAGGTGGTGTGATGCGACACGACGGCGCAGGTACCGTTTTTAATCCCCGACTCCTCGGCGATCTTCCGGACATCCGGGGTAATGCAGTGAAAAGTCGGCATCCATCCGCGGGACTGAAGCTTTATTTCCTTTTGAACGACTTTGAATTCCATGGCGTTTCTCCCTATCTCTTTTTTATATATATTATACAGTTCAGGCCCAAAAATGTCAATAGTTTTGCTTCGCAAAACCAATTAATTGAATTAATTGAGAAAACCGGTTTTTACGCCGAATATCCCCCGAAAACAACCACATATCGAAAAACGCTTGAAAATAAATCGGGAAAAAGATATAATATAACCGACAAAGCGAAAGGCCGGTGCAGCAGAATCACTGTTTCAGAGATTTTCGCGGGGGAAACAAAAAAACGCCGATTATACTTCAAAAACGACCGCTTATCGGAAATCGCTTGAAAGCAACCGGAAAAGACGATATAATATAATCAGCATAAAGAAAGGGGGTAAAAGCATGAAGATTGAAATCAAAATCGACGAGACGGCGAAAGAACCGCGTCTCATCATTATGACCGACAGGATAACCGATGAAGTCGAGCGGATAACGCGGCTGATCGGGGAAATCGGCGAAGAGCCGGCGGACGGCGAAACCGGTCCTCCGGGCGAATCTGCGCCCGGATTCATCGCCGGATTTTCCGAAGACAGGGCGGTGCTGCTTCCGACGGCGGACATTATCCGGGTCTATTCCTCGGGCGGGAAGGTATACGCGCAGACTCGTGGCGGGGAATTTACCCTGCGGCTGCGGCTGTACGAGCTGGAATCGCGGCTATGCGGCAACGGGGAAGGATTTGTCCGGATTTCAAATTCCGAGATAATCAATCTGAATCAGGCGGAAAGCTTTGATTTAAGCCTTGCCGGAACGATAATGGTCATGCTTAAAAACGGCGATGCCGCTTATGTATCAAGACGTTACGTATCAAAAATCAAGAGAGTTTTAGGGATTTAAGGAGGAACCAACATGAAAAAGAAATTTGTAAACTTTGCGCTTCTGGGCGCGCCGATAGGGCTTTCGATAACCTATCTTATCCCGCTGTTCATCTCGTTTTTCATAGGAGACGGCACTTTCCATCCGGTCGTGCCGGCGCTTGCCGAAGCTCTCGGAAATGAGCTTAACGCGGTCGCGGTCCAGGCGGTCGTTTCGCTTGTTTACGGCGCGATATTCGGCGGGTCAAGCGCGATCTGGCTGATTGAAGACTGGAGCATACTGAAGCAGACGGCGGTTCACTTCGCGGTAGTCGTCGGCGTCACTCTGCCGGTCGCTTACTTCATGCGCTGGATGCACCGCTCTGTCACGGGTGTGCTGAGCTATGTCGGTCTCTTCGCCGCAATCTACGCCGTGATCTGGCTTGCCCAGTATACGGCGACAAGAAAAAAGGTCGATGAGCTGAATAAGGGATTAAAGTCGGGAACCAAATAACCGGCTCCCGGTGTTATCAGAGGGTTCTGCGCCGCAAAACAGAAAAGCAGCCGGCCTTTTACGGCCGGCTGCTGTTTATCTTTTTCCGAATTCTATATTTACGTTTCCGTCTTCGTTTATTTCGAGCCTCATGTTTCGGATGTATTTATCATAAAACTGCTGTCTTTCGGCGGGGGTCATCTCGATCCTCGTATTCGTCAGCGCCGTGTTCAGCATAACGTTGACGTTGAGCCGGACGTTTTCATCGATATGCCGGCGCATCTCCTTCATAAGCGCGCCGAGCTTTATATCCTGGCTGTTGCCGGAATAGAAGTCGTCGATGAAGCAGTAGAATATCCCTCTTTCCGAAAGCGCTTCGCGGATGTCCGGGCCGCATTTTTCATGCTCCGCCATCACGACGAATTTCGCGTCGGGCAGCGACGAGATAAGCCCCCAGTAGTCGGAATCGCTCGACACGATAACGAAGGAATCGACGGCGTTTTTGTAATACTCCTCGCAGGCTCTCGCGGTCAGCTTGATATCGACGAGCGACTTGTTCGATTTGAGCCGTTCGATCAGCATATGCTCGACCGGGATGTCGGTGTAGCTTTCGAGGATGCGCCAGGCGGTGGCGGTGTGAATGTCGTCGAACAGGATTATCCGGCTGACTTTCAGCATTATTTCGTGATCGAGGTTGGTGAGCGCCGCGCAGAGCTTATACGGATCCGAGTTTTCGCAGTCGACGACGAACACCGTCTTCGAACTTGCGGTTATAAGGTCGTAAATGTTGTTTTTGGTATAGAAGCCTACATCCGACACCCGGCTGTAATCGGCGAATCTGTCGTTATGCCACGAATAAAGCAGCGAGACGAATTTCTTGTCGTTGTAGAGGATGTTGCCGCAGTCGGCCGGCTCGTTCCAGTTAAAGTACACCTGATACGGGTAATAATTCTGATTTGCGTAATATTTATCCGCCGCCTTCTGGGTTCCCTGCATGGTAAGCCCGTCCGGCATTATGAAAAGGTCGCGGATGTAGTCCCAGTTGATCCATATCGGATACAGGTTTTTGCAGTTGTTTATTCTGTCTGAAATATTTTTGTTGAACTCAACCACATATTCGTATAATTTGGCGCCCGTTTTAAGATTGAGGCGGACGCCGTCGCCGATAAGTTCTTTGAAACATTCGGTCGGGAGATACTCGCTCATCGTGGTAATATCCCGGAAATCGAAGCGCATGGCTTCGTTTATATATTTAAAATTCTTTTCCGTCGCCGTCCGGAGCATAGATAAGTTTCTAATTATCCGGGCGTTTTTTTCTTTGCTTAATTCCTCGTAAATTTCCATCTTCGGCGGTTCGAATTCGTTCTCGAAGATTCGCTTCGGAACTCCCATCAGAAACGCCGTTCTCGATACAATGTCAAATGTACTGTTTGAGTATTTGCCTTCTTCTGTCATACGCTGCCCTCCTTTGCAATCGTTTTTTTCTATAATGTCAATCTCATTTTTTGTCTTACTATGCGAAAATCTTTTCTAAGGAAAATTATTTTTCAATCTTATCACCTCCGATAATATCATACAATATTTTTAAGTAAAATTCAAGTCCCCTTCTGTAACGTTGGGATATAAAATCAGAATAACGTATTTTGGTAATACTGACGGATATTAACTGCGACGGCAACACGGAATATTTACATATCGGAAATTTATGTTATTGACTTCGGGGTTAAAGCCGTATATAATGGTACTGTAACCGAACGCGCGAAGAAGGATTATTGCATATGACCGCATACGAACCGATGAGCAAGACAAACCGCCGGCGCAAATAAGCGCCAGGGACGCGCGGCTGTATTTTGAGACGGAGCAATATCTTTCAAATCAATGACACGGAGGATAACCAAATGTATAACCTATACGGCGACGGCATAAACGACGATTATCCGGCGATACAGCGGATGCTTGATTCGGGGACGGCTTCCGTGAATCTGCCTCCGCCGGAAAAGTGCTATCTGCTCTCAAAAACCCTGAAGATACATTCGAATCAGGAGCTCATCCTCCCGCGTTTTGCGAGAATCAGGCTTGCCGACAGCGCCAACTGCTGCATGCTGGAAAACGCCGAGCCGCGCGAACGGAACGAAAACATCAGGGTGAGCGGCGGAATATGGGACATGAACCACAAAAATCAGCACCCGAATCCCTACCATTTTCCGAACCCGATAACCGGGGAAAAATTCAAAGATACCGCAAAGCGGCTCAACTATAACGCTGACGACCGCTTATTCATCGACGCTTATACCGGGCACTGCTTCCGCTTCAACAGCGTTAAAAATCTCATTTTTGAAAATCTTACGATAGTAAACCCCGTCGTTTACGGGGCGCAGTTCGCCTTTGTCGAGGATTTCACGGTGCGGGATCTGGTATTTGATTACACCGAAGGCAGTCCCAGGCTCTGGAACCTTGACGGCATCCATTTCGAAGGCGGCTGCCGGAACGGTTACGTCAAAAATCTGAAAGGCGCCTGTCATGACGACCTTGTGGCGATCACCTCCGACGACGGCAAAAACGGCGATATCGAAAATATCGTCGTCGACGGCATCTTCGCATACGGTTCGCACAGCGCGGTCCGGCTGCTTTCGGTGAAGCACAAGGTCAGAAACATACATATCAGCAATGTTTACGGCACATTTTACGTTTATCTCGTCTGTCTGTCGAAATATTACGACACTCCCGGCGTTCGCGGGCGGTTTGAGAACATATATCTGAACAACATATCCGCCTCCTTCTCCGAAGGTACCGCTGATGTGCCGGGGCATTGGGGAGCGCTGATAAACATCGACGGCGAAATCGACGTAAACAATCTCGTCATAACCGACCTTGTCCGGGAGGAAAGCATCTGCGCTCAGCCTACGATTTCCGTCGGCGCCGCGGCGGCGGTCAGAGATTTTGTTATCGACAGGGTGACGCTTAAGAACAGCCTCGACGAAACGATCTGTCTTCTGAAAAACGACGGGAATATTTCGAATCTGTCGATGGACAATATCCGGCTTTGCGGCAACAGCAAAATTTAATTAAAAAACGGTGAGAAGTCGGCGCTGCGGTGAACCGCCGGGACTTCTCATCAACTTTTTTCGCTTTTGACTTGAAATATCGGCTTATCTGTGCTACAATAGATTTGAATAAAATATTAAAGACGGTTTCTGCCGCAAACCGGCGGGATTTCATACCGGAGGTCAGTATCATGAGCACGATTTCACAGCGGTTCTTTGACGCGGGCGAGCCTTACGCCGGCGGGCTTTTTGAGTTCCCCGACCGGGAGCCGATATTCAGATATGCAAACGCATTAAAGCGTTATTATGAGTTTACCGACCCGA
>DUUJ01000045.1 GCA_012841635.1 Clostridiales bacterium
AAATCGCTGTTCATGTAGCCGTTGTAGGCGGTCGGGAAGCTGACGCGGATGTTGCCGCGGATGATGTCGAGCATCTGCGAGGTGATGTCGTCGCGGGCGTATTTTATCTTGAGCGCCGTCTCGTAATAGGCGGGCAGAACCGTCCTTTCCGTCTCGCGGCAGAGCGCCTCAATAGCAACGCAGGCGCTGTCGTATTTCGACGAAGTTATCGGGATGACGCCTATTTCGGTGGTGTCGTGGGTGGCGGTGACGTATCTTTCCTGTTCCGCGTCCAGCTTGGGATACGGCGCTATGCCGACGTCGAATTCGGTGTCGCGGTAGGAGTCGAAGTCGCCGACTCGCTGATATCCGACAAACACCGAAAGACCGGAGGCGAAATTCGACACCATCGACGGGATGTCGGTAAAATCGGGATAAGCCGCGTCGTCGTAGAATATATCTTTCATAACGCTTAAAGCTTTCGCCGCCCGCTCGTTGTTCAGCGCGTAGCCGGTGACGCCGCCGCTTTCATCGCGGGAGACGAACTCAAGGTCGCCGCAGAGCATGAACGGAACCGCCGCGCCCCACATACCGATGCAGGAAAAGCCCCAGATATCGCCGCGATTCCGCTTGGTATCGCCGTTCAGGTCCTGATATCCGGCGCTTGAAACGCCGAGGAAAGCGTCGGTCGTCCATTCGCCGTCAAGCACTAATTTATATACGTAGTCGGGGTCGCCTTTGATGTTTTCGATCAGCTGCTTGTTGAAATAAAGCGCGTGCGCCGAGCAGAGCACGTCCATGAAGTAGTCGCCCGCCATAATAAACTGCGTCTCGCCGACGACGGAAAGGTCCTTCATGTATTCCCGCCGCCAGTAATCGGCTTCAAAGTCGAAGACCGGATTCTGCGAAACGTCCCGGAACATCCCCTCCAGCGCGAGGTTCGCGAGCGGGTAAATGTCGTTGACGATAAGGTCGTAGACGTCGTCGCCGGCAAGGACTATCTTCTGAATCGCCGGCTGAACCGAAAAATAGTCCTCGTTTGCGTGGGTAAATTCGTAGTTTATATTGAGCAGCTCCGAGACGTCTAAATTCCGCTTGTATACGGCGTCGTTGACGACTTCCCCGTTCTCCTCGCCCGAGCCTTCGATAAGGGCGTTTGCGTTGGTGGCGTCGGTCGCGTCGACGGAGGTGTAGATGCGGATAACGTCGCCGCCCAGATCATACGAAGCGAGCGGGTCGGCGGGTTCGGTTTCTGCCGGCGCCGCCGAGGTTTCCGGATTGACGGGCGCGGTCTCCGCCGGCTTATCGCCGCAGGATATAAATGAGAGAAGTAATGCGAAAAGCAACAGAGCCGCAGCCGCCCTGAGCGTTGTTTTATTCATTTGAACCTCCGAAACCGGGTAACATTCCGGTAAAATGTTTTTGAATAAATTTATTATATAACAAGCGGGGGCATTAATGATTAACGATATGTAAATTGAATACCCCCGCGTCCCGCGGGGGTATTCGAGAGTTTTGCGTCCCGCACAGCGGGACGCGAGAGTTTCGGCTCCGCCGAAATCATCTCTGACTTGCGCCTTACGGCGCAAGTCGCGAGTTTCGCCTTCGGCGAAACATCGCCGCACCAAAGTAAAGTCGTTATTTATGTTTTTTCTAATGGTCTTTGAATAACTGCTACGCGGTTATTCTGCGAGTTTCGCGATGCGAAACATCGTGTTTTGCTGCGTAAAACAAAATTCCGGCGCGGAGCGCCGGAGATTAAAAGGCTTTGGCGCTGCCAAAGCCTACATTAGAAAAAACACAGTTAAAAACTTCCCCGTCCGGCGGAGAGTTTCGGCTCCGCCGAAACTCTCGGCTGACGCGGGCATCAGCCCGCGTCAGCCAATTCGGCCAATGCTTCTCTCAGTTTTTCAATATCCTTGTCGATCATCTTGCGCTTCTTTTCGTACAGCGACACGACGTCCCTCTTGCCGGAGTCGGTGAGGAAGAGCCAGTCGCTGGACAGGGTGCCGAAACCGTAGATGTCGCCGACGTCGTAGACGCGGTTTTCGAAGATTATATCGAGCATTTCGACAGATTCGGCGTCGCGGACATATTTCGTCTTGAGCGTGATATCGTAATACGCCGGGATAAGAAGTCCCCGCGACTCCGCCGCCAGAGCCTCAAGGATGACGGCGATCCGCTCGGCGTTTTCCGATGTCGTCGTGACGGGAGCGGTCAGCAGACCGCAGGTATGCACGCTGACGCAGCTTTTGTAGACGTCCTGGGCTTCGTCGTATTTCGGCGTCGGAATGATGCCGAAATCGGTCTCGGAACTGCGCATTCTGGTCACGTCGTCGAGGCGGATCCAGGAAAACAGCAGCTGATCCGCCGAGAACATTTTCAGCCGGTCGCCGCCGCGGACGCAGAGCGTCGGGTCGTACATAAGGTCGAGTATCCGGTCGCAGAGCTCGATGTTCCGCTCGGTATAGAAGGAAAAAACCGGCAGATCCGATTCGTCCTTGACCGCGAAAAGCCCTCCGCAGCCAGTGAAGCAGGACATGGCAAAATCGCGGAAGAGGTAGGCGCCGTAACGGTCCCCCTCTCCGAACTGACCGTCGCCGTCAAGATCGGCAAGCGCGCCGGCGCAGTATTCGACAAGGCGGTCGAGCGTCCAGCCGCCTTTGAGGACCAGCTCGTACATATTCGGCAAACCTAAGTCGCCGGCCAGCTTTTTGCTGAAAATCATCGCGGAGGTGGCGTCCTTGTCGATTATCGTAATGTCCGACGCGGCCATGAAAAGCCGTCCGCCGAGCGAAAGGTCCCGCACCGCGCCCTGATCCCACCAGGGATTTTCGAAATTGATATAGGGCAGCGACGTGAGGTCGTAATAATAGCCCTTCGTCACCAGCGACACCGAGTCGACGAGCCGGGGGACGATGACGTCGTAGTCGGCCGACGCCGACATGACCACGTTTGTGTATTCCCGTATCAGCTCGTTGTTGTCCATGTATGAGGCGGTAAAGAATACGCCGTATTTTTCCTCTATATTCATATTGCGGCGGAAAACGGCGTCGTTGATCGGGTCGCCGGTCTCTTCCTCGGCGACGAGGTCGCGGCTGTTGTTAAACCCCCAGGAGGGAACATACCAGTGGAGGATGCGGAACTCGCTGTCGCCGAAATTCACGTCGGGCAGGTCGGGACGAAGCATTTCCGTCTCGGTCGGAGCTTCGGTTTCGGTCGCATCTGCGGCGGCAGCCGTTTCCCCGCCGCTTTTGCCGCCTCCGCACCCGGCGAGAACCGCGAAGGACGCCGAAAACATGAGAACGGTCAGCGCCGCCGCCAACAGGCGCTTAGCCGTCAGATTAAATTCAGATGATTTTTTCACGACTTTTCCTCCTTATTATATAACACGCGCCGCCGAATCGAACAGCTTTGAATTTGCCGTTAATAATTGGGACTACATCAACATTATAACACCGGCGCTGCATAATAAATGAACGTAAAATAAAATAAATGTAAATTGAATCCACCCGCGGAACGCGGGTGGATTCGAGAGTTTCGGCGAAGCCGAAACATCTCCGTTCCAAAGTTAAGTCATTATTTATGTTTTTTCTAATGGTATTTGAATAACCCGCAGAGCGGATTATTCTGCGAGTTTCAACTTCGTTGAAACATCGTGTTTTGCTTCGCAAAACATCTCTGAATAGCGCCGCCGGCGCGGAGCGCTTGAGATTAATAGGCTTTGGCGCTGCCAAAGCCTACATTAGAAAAAACACAATTAATCACTGAACAATCCGGCGGCGATGTTTTTTCTTCGAAAAAACTCGCGAATAGCGCGGAGCGCTATTCAAAGGACTTTCGACAAAAACTCCTTCGTCCGCTCCTCTTTCGGATTCGCGAAAAACTCCTTCGGGGTGTTCTGTTCCAGAATAATCCCCCTATCCATGAACAAAATCCTCGTTCCGACCTCGCGGGCAAATCCCATCTCATGCGTGACGACGACCATCGTCATTCCGCTGAGGGCAAGCTCCCGCATTACGTCGAGAACTTCGCCGACCATTTCCGGGTCGAGGGAGGACGTCGGCTCGTCGAAAAGCATGACGTCGGGGTTCATCGCAAGGCTGCGGACGATGGCGATTCGCTGCTTCTGGCCGCCGGAGAGAGAGCCGGGGTATGCCTCCGCCTTTTGGGAAAGCGAGACACGCTTTAAAAGCTCGTCGCAGCGCGCGTCGGCTTCTTCCCGGTTCATAAGCCCGAGCTTCACCGGCGCCAAGGTAATATTTTTGCGTATCGTCAGATGCGGAAAGAGGTTGAAGTTCTGAAAGACCATTCCCATCCGCCGGCGGACAAGGTTGATATTGCACTTCGGGTCGGTGATGTCTTCGCCGTCGAAGATAATCTGCCCCGACGTCGGCCTTTCAAGCAGGTTGAGGCAGCGCAGAAAGGTAGATTTTCCGCCGCCGGAAGGACCGATGACGACGACTTTTTCGCCCTGTTCGATAGTATCGTTTATGCCGCGGAGGACGTGGTTGTCTCCGAATGATTTATGAAGGTCAACGACGGTTATCACTCTTGGCAAGCCTCCTTTCAAGCATTGAAACGAGCTTTGTCAGCCCGAGCACGATTACGAGATAGATCAGCGCCACCGTGATAAGCGGGATAAACGCCTCGTAGGTCGCGAAGCGTATCAGGTCGCCCGCCTTGGTAAGGTCCTGAAGCGCGATATATCCGGCGATCGAAGTCTCTTTGATGAGGGTGATAAACTCGTTGCCGAGTGCGGGCAGGATGTTCTTTATCGCCTGCGGCAGGACGATCTCCTTCATCGTGTCGTATTCGGAGAGCCCCAGCGAACGCCCGGCTTCCGTCTGGCCGTAGTCGACGGCGTTGATGCCGGCGCGCATTACCTCCGAAACATAAGCCCCGGAGTTGATGCCGAAGGTCAGAACCGCGATAAGTATCATGTTCGACGAGCTTGCGAAAACAACGAAGTTCATGATAAGCAGCTGCACCACCGTCGGGGTGCCGCGAACGACGTTGACATAAAGCGTCGCGACGGTATTCAGCGCCTTAAGAACCTTCGATTTCGGCCGGTTGACATACGCGACTTTGATAAGGGCGACAACGGTGCCGATAACGGTGCCGATAATCACCGAAAAGAAGGAAAGCAGCAGCGTTACCTTAAGGCCGTTGACGATAAGCATCCACCGCCCCCGCCCGAAGAGGACGGAAACGATGCGGGAAAAGCCGCCCGAGAAAAATTCAATGATGCGGGAGAATATGTTCATGTGAAGTAAGAGTTAAGAGTGAATAGTGAATAAGTAAGAGACGGCAGCCGCGGATTTAACAAAGAACAGCCGCAACTGCCGTCAAATCAATCGGTTTTGCCTTCGGCAAAACCTACCTTAGAGAAAACAAAAGCTATGACTGAACTTGCCGACGGCGATGTTTTTCCTCCGGAAAAACTCGCGAATAACCCGCGTTCCGCGGGTTATTCATTTGCCAGAAAGCAATATTCGCAGCTGACGCCGATTAATTGATTTTTCGCAGAAAAATCTACCTTAGAAAAAACATAAACTAAGACTTTACTTTGGGACGGAGAGTTTCGCCTTCGGCGAAACTCTCGGATAATGCGGTTTCACCGCATTATCCAGCGTATTTAGTCTTAAACTCCTCGATCTTGCCTTCGTCGATAAGTCTTGTCAGCGTGGCGTTGACGGCGTCGAGCAGGGTCTGGTTGCCCTTGGCGACGGCGATTGCGTAGCCTTCGTCGGCGAGCGGCTCTCCGAGCATCTTCAGGTCGGCGTTCTCGGCGATAATCGCTTCGGCGGTCAGCACGTCGACGACCATGGCGTCGGCTTTGCCGGTCTTGACCGCCTGGGCGGCGTCAAGGAAGCTGGAGAAGCGCTGCATTGTCGCGCCCTCGGTGTCGGAGGCGTAGGTGTCGGAAGTGGTGCCGGTCTGAACGGCGATGGTCTTGTTCACAAGGGTATCGGGTCCCGTGATATCGGCGTTGTCGGTCTTGACGAGGATGTAAAGCTGGCTCTTGGTGTATTCGATCGAGAAGTCAACCGACTGCTTGCGCTCCTCGTTTACCGACATTCCGGCGATGCCGAGGTCGGCTTTGCCGGTCTGGACGGCGCCGATTATCGACGCAAATTCCATGTCGGCGATCTCAAGCTCAACGCCCAAGTCGGCGGCGATTTCTTTCGCCATGTCGACGTCGACGCCGACATATTCGCTGCCGTCGACGAACTCGAAGGGCGGGAAGCTGGCGTTTGTCGCCATGATGAGCTTGCCGCGGGCTTTGATCTTATCTACGTCGTTGACAGAGCCGCCGCAGGAGCTTATTGCGGCGATAACCGCAAGCGCGGCTATAACAAGGGAAACGATGCGGAAAAGGTTCTTTTTCATTTGAAGTTTCCTCCATATAATATATAGCGCGGCGGAATTGAATTTTGCGAGTGAGTTTTCACTTCATTAATCCGCCGTTAATCTATCTACACTATAATATACCACAATCGGGTACGAAAATCAAGATATAAATGTAAAATGTTGCGAAATCATTGCATATTTACTCATAGAAAATTTATTTGACGCGGCAGACCGAAGCCGCAAAGGAGCAAGAAATGTCTTTCCGTTCGATATTCTACCGTTATCCCGAATTCCTGCCGATCCCACTCGTGCTTGATGGCGCGACCGGCACCTCGCTGCAGCGGCG
This sequence comes from Clostridiales bacterium, assembly GCA_012841635.1. Lineage (GTDB taxonomy): Bacteria > Bacillota > Clostridia > Oscillospirales > CAG-272 > JAAZGC01. The sequence continues at coordinate 6,680 of DUUJ01000045.1, forward strand.
GGGGATGCCAAAGGGGGTCTCCACCGAACTCTGGGTAGATGAAAATCCCGAAATGATAGTCGACGTTCAGCGGGAATTTATCGACGCCGGCGCCGATGTCGTAAACTCGCCGAATTTCGGCGGCTCCCGCTTCCGACTCACCCACCGCGGAGTCAAGTCCTCGGAAGTCGCCCCGCTCAACCGCCGGCTGATTGGATATTCAAGAGCCGGTATCGACGCGCGCAACGCATCCGACAGAGCCGGCCGGCCGGTATTTCTGGCCGGCAACACCGCTCCGTCCGGCCGTTTCCTCGAGCCGTACGGCGACGCGACGTTTGAGGAAATTTTCGACGCCTACAAAGAGCAGGCGGAAGCGATGGAGCCGATGGCGGACCTGTTTTTCGCCGAGACGGAAATCTCCCTCGCCGAATGCCGCGCAAACGTGCTGGCGTTCAAAGCCGTCTCCGACAAGCCGGTCATGGCGTCGTTCACGATAGGAGAAGGCGGGCGCACCCTCGGCGGCGACACCCCGCTCTGCTGTCTGCTGACGCTTGCCGAACTCGGCGTCAATATCTTCGGCTTCAACTGTTCCGACGGCCCGGAGAGGATATACGACGCCCTCAAAGAGCTCGTCCCTTACGCGGCGGGACTCGGCGTCGCGCTGCTGGCAAAGCCGAACGCCGGAATGCCGGTCGAGCTTCCCGACGGCCGGAGAGAATATTCAATGAAGCCGGACGAGTTCCTGCCCTGGATACAGAAGATAATCGACCTCGGCGTCTTCGTCTGCGGCGGCTGCTGCGGCACCGACGGCGAATACATCAAGGGCGTCCGTGAGCTTCTCGGCAAAGCCGATCCCGACGCCTTCAATTACAAAGCCGCCGACTCAACCCTCATCGCCTGCACCAACTCAAGGACCGCCGAAATCCCGCCGACCGCCAAAAAAGACGCGGTAAAGGTAAGCTCGATAACTGATTTCGACGACTTCGCCGACAACTTAGAAGAAAATTACGCCGTCCTCCGCCTCGACTCGCAGGAAGACGCGGACACCCTCAAAGAAAACCTCCTCTCGCTGAATATGCCCCTCTGCCTCACCGGCGATCAGGACGCCATAGCGGAGTTTACAAGGGAATACTGCGGAAAAGCGGTTGTGCTCATTTGAGTACCCCCATACTCGAATAAAAGAGGAAGTGGTTTCGGCTTTGCCGAAACCACCTTTTTTGGAGCGGCGGCGACGGTTTGCGGCGATTATTGACATTCCCTGTATTTTTTGTTAACAACCGGATATTTCGCCCTAAAAATCCGCAATATATATATTTTTTACCCTGCTTTTCCACATACTCAACATAGTTTTCCACAGGCTGAGGGCTTGTAACTGCTGATTTATGTGGAAAACGGCAAACCGCTTTACAAAAATTTTTCAATCGAAAAGTAACGCTTTTCAATAAATTGATTTATAATTTGATTTCGCCTTTGGCGAAATCGACCTTAGAAAAAACATAAATAATGACTGAACTTTGGAACGGAGATGTTTTTTCCGAAGGAAAAAACTCTCGACTTGCACC
>DUUJ01000046.1 GCA_012841635.1 Clostridiales bacterium
CCGCAAAGTCCCCTCTTCCCCAATCGACATACCGTCCCACGCTTTCTATCCGCTTCTCCATCAGCCGCACGCTCTCCGCCGCCTCATCCCCCGTACACAGCTTCCCGTCATACAAAAGATACTTCGATCTTACCGGCGCCGGACTCAGATTCGGCATTATCACATTCGCGCCGGCGAGCAGGCCGTCTTCGCGGCCTCTGTCCGATGCCGTACCGAGGGCGGTCGTCGCGGGCAGCAGCACTTCGGGGAGCATTATCCGGCTGATCGCGAGCAGGTTCAGCGTCATCTCGACCGAACCGGACGGGAAATCCCGGAAAGGCGTCGATTTGTGGGGGATAAACGGCCCGATTCCCAGCATATGCGGTTTGAAATTTTGTATAAAACGCAGATCCGCGATGATATCGTCCGTCGTCTGATACGGCGCGCCGACCATAAACCCGCATCCGACCTGAAATCCTATGCGCTTGAGTTCATAAAGACAATTCATCCGGCTTTCGAGCGAAAGTTCCTCCGGGTGAAGTTTTTTATATAATTCCGGCGACGCGGTTTCCTCGCGCAAAAGATACCTGTCGGCGCCGGCGTCGAAAAACGCCTGATATGTGCCGGCGTCCCGCTCGCCTATCGATAGCGTAACGGCGGTGTCGGGGCAGCTCTCCTTTATCTTCCGGACAACCGAAACGACCGACTCGTCGGAAAAACCCCCGTCTTCGCCGCCCTGAAGCACAATCGTGCGGAATCCGAGCCGATAGCCGCGAACGGCGCAGTCGAGGACTTCTTCTTCGGTCAGCCGATACCGCTCGCATTCGCCGTTTGAGCGGCGCAGCCCGCAGTAAAGGCAGTCGTTTCTGCAGTAGTTTGTAAACTCGACAAGCCCGCGCAGGTAAACGGCTTTGCCGTAAACCGATTCGCAGACGTCGGAGCCGCGCATGCGCAGATAGGCGGCGTCTTCGCCGCCGGCCTCGATTAAGGCGCGCAGTCCGTCGTCCGGCAGATTCCGATCTGCAACGAGAGCGTCGACAAGTGTTTTGATATTTTCTTTCATGTTCAAATCATCCTGCCATAAGCGGTTTTTTTCTTTTCCTTATTATCCCTCATCTATCGACATCAGCCGCCAGCTGCCCGAGACAAGTTTATACCGGTAGACAAGCCGGGAGCCGTCCCCCATTTCGGCTATCGCGACAGCTTCCCCGGCGTCTTCGTCGATGTTTGAGGAAAGCGAGGCTATATCCGCCGCCGGCAGCCCGACGTCCGGATTGTAGCGGCAGAAGCCGTCAGCGGGTTCGCCGAACGGCCAGACGAAGATATCGGAAATCTGAGGAGTGTCGCCCAAATACCTTTCCGCCGCCGCGAGCACATCGTTTTCGGGGATGAGTATCAGTCCGTTTTCGTCAACTCCGAGCGCGTCGCCGCCGGGACGGCTGCGGATTGCGCGGTACATAATAAACTGCGCGTATCCTCCGCCGCGGTTGAGCAGTATTCCGTCAGGCGTCGACTGAGCCGGCGCCGGGAAGAACCGGGCGGTCTCGTCGGCAAATATATGGAAAAGCGTCGGGTCGAAGGCGTTTTCCCCCTCCGCCATCAGCGAAGCGGGTTCGGCGGCTTCCTCGGTGATTTCCTCCGAATTTGCGTAGCGGCTGTCGGTTTCCTCGTCTATCGGCAGAAGGGTGGTTTCTTCGGCTGTCGTTTCCTCCGCCGTCGTTTCCGGCGGCTCCGCCGCGGGAGGTTCCGTTTCCGGAGGGGCGGTCAGCGGCTCTTCCGTATCCGTCGTCTGCAATTCCTTTGAAAGGCGGGCTTCGCAGCCCTGCACATAAGCGACGGCAAGCACGACGATGAGCGCGGCGAGCGCCGCGAACATCACGAAGGTATATATCGTTGTTCCTGATTTTGATTTAGGTCTTCTTTTTCTCATTTTTTCGTCCCGTTTTATCTGATCTTTCATAATATTATACCATAAATAAATGAAGCATATCAACCGCGCGAGATTAATATTTTGTTTCGCGGCAAAGTTATTGAATCCTATTGCATTTTATCCCGCGAAATGGTAAAATGTAATCGGAAGACAAACGGTTCAAACGATTTTTTTACGGAGGACGGATATGAAACACTCGAAGATAATTTTAATCGCGCTCGCCGCCGCGTTACTGTTCGCCGCCTGCGGTGAAGCCGCCAAACCCGCGGACACCGCCGCTCCGGACACAACCGCCGAAGAGACGACGACGGCGGAACTTAAATCCGGCGTTCCGGACGACGTTAAATTCGAAGGGGAGACCTTCAACCTGCTTTCCTCCGACTACAAGGAATATCACTGGTCGTTCGTCGAGGAGCTGAACGGCGACGTTCTCAACGACGCCATCTTCAACATGGTCGCCGACGCCGAAAATCGCCTCGGCTGCGAGATAAAAGAAGAGCGCCGGGATATTATCGGTATGCAGAAGATCCTTTCGCAGGCGGCCGCATCGGGAGACACAACTTATGACGCCTGCAACTATTCCGGCCGCTTCGCTACTTACTGTATGCTCGACGGCTCTCTCCGCCCGCTCGAAGACGCCAAATATATCGACCTTACGTCGGAATGGTGGAACCCGGATATCTCCGAAGATATGTCGATGATGGGCAAGACCTATTTCACATTGGGCTCGTATAACATCC
>DUUJ01000047.1 GCA_012841635.1 Clostridiales bacterium
AGCAATCGGGGGATGTTTTATGATTTTTATATTGATTTGTTTCGCACAGCGAAACATTCCTCAGAAAAAACACAAATAATGACTTAGCTTTGGGACAGCGACGTTTCGACGAAGTCGAAACTCGCAGAATAACCGCATAGCGGTTATTCACTTCCTATAGAAATAACACAAATAAAGACTTAACTTTGGGACGGAGATGTTTTGCCGCAGGCAAAACTCTCGAATAACCCGCGGGACGCGGGTTATTCAGCTCTCCGGTTTCCCATAAGTAAGCGATGTTATTATAACATAAATATTGTTAATATTTCAATCAATCAAGGTTTGCGGTTTAACCGGCGGCATAGGCTTCTACAGTCTTCTGTATCGCCGCTTCCGTCTTCTCTCTCAGCGATTCCAGCTTCGATACGACGTTCTCGTCGCCCTTGCCGGCGAGCTTCATGACGGCGCCGATGCTGCCGCCCCACTGGTAGATATATGCGAGGTCGAAATATCTGCGGCCGAAGATAAGGTCTATCATCTCGGCGGAGTCGTTGTCGCGGGCGTATTTCGTCTTGAGCGAAACCTCGTAATAAGCCGGCATGACAAGCATCTTCGAATAGGCGTTCATCGCTTCAAGCACCGCACCGGTCCTGGCGGGATCGGGAGCCGACGCCGGAACGCAGGTAGCGGTCGCAAAGTCGCAGACCATGTTGATATATTCGCCCTGGGCTTCATCGTATTTCGGCACCGGAAGAATGCCGAAGTCGTCCTGCATCGCGCGCATCCGCTCGACGTTCTGCATGCACTCGACGTAAAAGAGTATCTGATTCGACGAGAACATCGTCTCGGTGCGCCGCCAGTTGCCGCTGACCCGCATGACGTCAAGCGCGCAGCCGCCGTCGAAATAAAGGCTCAGCACCCGGGAAAATACCTCTTCCAGTTTCGGCGAATCCATCGCGTATACCGGCAGGTCGGATTCGTCCTTTTTAATCGTTTCGACGCCGCAGGAGTAGAGGAAAGCGAGCATAGTGCGGTCATACGGAGTGACAAGCCCGAAAAGGTCGTCGTCGTTCACAACCCCGTCGCCGTTGAGGTCGTTATAAACGCCGGCGCACTTGCCGCGGAAGAGGTCGAAAGTCCACTTTCCGTCCGCAACCTCTGCGTAAAGATTCCCGACGCCGTATGACTCGGCGATTTTTTTGTTGAACATGACGAGCCAGGTGAGGTCCTTGTCGCAGATGTTCATGTCGCCGTAGGTAAAGAACAGCCGCCCGCCGATCGAAAGGGTCTTCGCGGCGTAAGCGTCCCACCAGGGGTTTTCAAGGTCGAGACCCGGCAGTTGTTTTATGTCAAACAAAAGCCCGTTCATGGCGGGCGCGGTCAGCTGAGGCGCCTGGATGAACAGCGCGTCGCAGGCGTTGTCCCCGGCGGTAACGGTGTTTTTCAGCAGCCGTACGAGGTCCCCGGTGAACAGCGGTTTGAGCGAAACGCTGTAAAGCTCGCTCACCTTAAGGTCGCGCTCGTAAAGGGCGTCGTTCAGCGTGTCGCCGGTCTGCTCCCCCTCGCCGAGTTCCCGCCCCTTCCACTCGCCGTAGCCGTCGTTCTGGAGGACGAACCGGAACTCATATCCTTCGAAATCGGCCGGGGGCAATTCCGGCTCGGTCATCGCCGTGGTTTCGGGTTCGGCGGTCGTTTCGGCGATATCGGTCACTTCGGGTGCGGCAGTAACGTCCGCCCCGCCGGTTTCATCCCCGCAGCCGACAAGTGAAAAAGCAACTGTCGCGGCAAGCAGCGCCGCTGAAATGCGATATAAATTTTTCATTTCATCATCTCGTTTCGGCAATGTTTTTCCTGCCGTAATTATAGCACGCGGGAAGGGGTTTGTCAACATTATCGGGATAACGGATTAAATGATTTTGCTTCGCAAAATCATCCTTAGAAAAAACATAAGCTAAGACTTAACTTTGGGACTTGAGATGTTTCGGCTTTGCCGAAACTCTCGACTTGCGCCGTCAGGTGCAAGTCAGCGATGATTTCGCCAAAGGCAAAACTCGCGATTCCGCCAACACGGAGTGTTGGCGGAATCAATGAACTATCTGTAAATTCCCGCAAATCTTCAAATAAAAACCTCAAATATATTATATAATATATCTATACTCAAATTCAACGGAGAATACGCCCATGAAATACACAAACCTCGGCTTTAAGACGGCGTCGGTCGTCGGGATCGGCATATCAAACCGACCGCTGATAAAATGGCTTACCGACCGCGGAATCCGCGTCACCGCGCGCGACATAAAGCCCCGCGAACAGCTTGAGCCGCTGGCGGGAGAGCTGGAAAAAACCGGGGTAACGGTCGTCTGCGGAGAGGCTTATCTCGACGGCATTGCCGACGAAGCCGTCTTCCGCGCGCCCGGCATCCGTTATGACAAGCCGCAGTTTTTGGCGGCGGCAGAGCGCGGCGCCCTAATCACCTCGGAAATGGAGCTGTTTTTCGAGCTATGCCCCTGCCCGATAATCGGCGTCACCGGCTCCGACGGCAAAACCACCACGACAACCGTCATCGGCCGGCTGCTCGAGCGGGCATTCCCCCGCGTCTTCCTCGGCGGCAACATCGGCGAGCCGCTGCTCCCGAAAGTCGAAGAAATGTCCCCCGACGACATCGCCGCGGTCGAGCTTTCCTCCTTTCAGCTCCAGACGATGAAGCGCAGCCCGAATGTCGCGGTCATAACAAACATCACCCCCAACCACCTCGACTATCACCTCGACATGGACGAGTATATACAGGCGAAATCCAACATCTTCCGCCATCAGCGCCCCGGCGGCCGCCTCGTCCTCAACGCCGCGAACGAAATTACCCGCCGACTTGCAAATGAAGCGCGGGAGGGCGCCGAAGTCGTTTTGTTCGGAGAAGACGGCGATGTTCGCGAGCAATTTATCGACGGGCGAAACTACATCTGCAGGCGAAACGCGCCTGTTTTAGCGGCGGACGAAATCCTCGTCCCGGGTCACCACAACGTCGAAAACTATATGGCCGTCATCGCCGCGCTCGAAGGATTCGTCCCGGACAATGAGATACGCCGCTTCGCCCGAACCTTCGGCGGAGTTGAGCACCGCATCGAGCTTGTCTGCGAAAGGGACGGGGTCAAGTTTTACAACAGCAGCATCGACTCCAGCCCCGCCCGCACGATAGCCGCGCTTGAGTCTTTCGATTACGACCCGAACCGCCTCCCCGGCGCGCCGATAACGGAAAAATCGCCCGACGAGCGGCGGCTGATAGTCATCATGGGCGGATATGACAAGAAAATTCCGTTTGAGCCGCTCTCCGAGCCGCTCTGCCGCCTTGCGAAAGCGGTCGTCTTCACCGGAGCCGCCGGAGAGAAGATAAAGCAGGCCGTCACCGGCGGCGCCGAGTTTTCAAAGCGGCCGTTTGAATATCACTCGGTTCCCGACTTCGACGAAGCCGTCCGATGCGCCGCGGCGCTTGCAAAAAGCGGCGACATCGTCATCCTTTCCCCCGCCTGCGCCAGCTTCGACGCCTTCCCCAACTTTATGGCGCGGGGAGATAGATTCAGAAAACTCCTCGGTTAATCAATTCGGCTTTCGGCGCAAATAATTTTAACAACCGACCTTTCTTTTAATATTATATAAAAAACTTTATGAAGAAACGACTGTTTTCAATCTTTTTCGCGGCAATTTCGGCGCTTTTATGCTGTCTGCCGCTATCTGCGGCCTATCTTGAGGCGCCGAATCCGCCGGATACCGGATACACCCGCGCCGCGGTCATGTACCACCTCGAATCGGGGACGCTGCTTTATGCGAAAAACCCGGATACCCGCCTTTATCCCGCCTCGACCGTCAAGCTGATGACGGCTATTCTGACGGCCGAGCATTTCGCCGGCGCGCTTGACACGACGGTGACGGTATCCTCATCGGCGGTCAGGAGCATTGCCGGAAACTACATTCAGCTCGCGGCGGGGGAAAGAACCACCGTCGAAGCGCTGCTCTGCGCGATGGTGATAGGCGGCGCGAACGACGCCGCGAACGTTCTGGCGGAGGCTGTCTCCGGCTCGATACCGGATTTCGTCGCGCTTATGAACGACCGCGCGCGCGAACTCGGCTGCGAAAACACCAACTACGTGAACCCGACCGGCGTCGACGAAGACGGCGCGTACAGCACCGCCGCCGACACGGCGCGGATCGCCATGTACGCCTCGTCGATCGACATAATCGCGGGCATCGCCGGGGAGAGAAGCTACGTCATGCCGGCGACGAATACCGCGACGGAGAGGACGATCCGCAACCGCAACTACTTCATCTCGACCGCGATAACCGACAAATACCGCCGCAGCGACATCACCGGACTCAACGCCGGCTCCAGCATGAACGGCGGCGCCTCCCTCGTCGCGACCGCCGACAACGGCTCGTACAACTACCTCTGCGTCATCCTCGGCGCTTCGACCGACTCGGAAAACATATACAGCTATATCATAGCCTCCGATCTGCTCAACTGGGCTTACAAAAGCTACAACTACTCGGCGGCGGTCTCCCGCTCCGACCTTATCTGCGAAGTGCCGGTGCGGCTTTCGAGCGGCGCCGACTATGTCGTGCTCACCCCGGCGGAGGACATCGACTTCTTCATGCCAAAAAATTTCAACGTCAACACCGACGTCCGCGTCGATTACGTGATTGAAAACGAAGTGCTGACTGCTCCCGTCGAAAAGGGGCAGAAAAACGGCACCGTCACCGTCTACGACCGCACATCCGGAGAGGTGATCGGCTCGACCGACCTCGTCGCGGTGTCAAACGTCGACAGAAGCGAATTCAAATACCGCCTGAATCAGCTGAAAGACCTCTTCATCCGCCCGGCGACCCTCATCATCGCCGCTGTCTTTGCCGCCGCCGCCGTCGCCGCGATAATATTCACGGCGTTCAGACGCGCCCATGGCTAACCGCTCCAAAGGAGCGGTTAGCCGAGAGTTTTGTGTCCCGCGCCGCGGGACACGCGAATATTTCCTACGGAAATATATCGCCGTTCCAAAGTTAAGTCATTATCGGTGTTTTTTCTAATGTAAGTTTTGCTTCGCAAAACTAAATAAATAAACGGGGCAGTTAACCAAAGGTTTTTCCGAAGGAAAAACAGGATTTGACGAGGTGATTATTGTGATTGATATTACTGCCTGGATGCAAAGCTTTTTGCTGATACTAAATGAGACTTTTGAAAACCGTGTGTGGTTTGTCGGTTTGCAGGGCAGTTACGGCCGCGGTGAAGCAACAGAAGCAAGCGATATTGATGTTGTTGTAATTCTCGATGAATTGGCTTTCTCGGATATTCAATCTTATAATTCCATGCTGGATATCCTTCCTCACAGAGAACTGATCTGCGGTTTCCTTTCGGGCAAAGATGAGATTATGAATTGGGAACCGTCTGACCTGTTCCAATTTTGTCACGACACGACACCGATTCAGGGAAGCCTTGACGAAGTTATATCGGCAGTTGACGAAAGTGCCGTGAACAGAGCAATTAAAATCGGTGCCTGCAACATATTTCACGGATGTGTTCACAATATGCTGTATGAAAAGAGCGAGGATATTTTAAGAGGACTATACAAATCAGCCTCTTTTGTTATACAGGCAATCGTTTTTTTGCAGACAGGAAATTATATCAAACATCAAAAAGAATTGCTTCGAGTTGTATCTTCCGATGAACGGGTTATCGTTGATACCTTTTTGAAAATGAAACAATGCGGAGCGGTTGATTTCAATTTGATGTCCGAAGCATTGTTTATGTGGTCAAAGAAATGGATTTCTGAAAGGTGTTAATCAAATTTCTGTCTTTTGAATTCTCCGGCATTTCCGAAAGCGAAGAAACCATTCAGCGAACAGGGGAGTATTTCGTTCGGCTTTAACTGCGTTTTTTTTCGTATAATGAACCGGATGCTGCAAAAGCGAACACCGCATTCTTAAAAGTTTTTGACGACCTTTTTTCACACCGTCATTCGTTCTTTGACGCTTCATAGGCAAAATCATCTCTGAATAGCGCCATTGGCGCTATTCGCGAATATTTCCTACGGAAATATATCGCCGTTCCGAAGTCAAGTTATTATTTGTGTTTTTTTGAGGTACACGCATGCCTGTTTTTTATAGCAATTACCATAAGTTTATTATTGATAAACATACTCCTCTGCCGGACGAATCGGGCAGCGCATTATGAACGAACAGGTAAAATCCCGCCGGCGCGTCGCCGATCACGGCGAGGTATTCACCGCCGAGCGCGAAGTCAAGGCGATGTGCGATCTTGTCGACAACGAATGCAACCGCATAGATTCGCGGTTTTTGGAGCCGGCTTGCGGTGAGGGCAACTTCCTCGCCGAAATACTCTCAAGAAAGCTCGCCTGCTCGGAAATGAAGAGATACCGAAAGCTGGCTTTCGACTGGGAGCGCAAGTCGCTGCTTGCCTTAGGCAGTCTTTACGGCGTCGATATCCTCACCGACAACGCGCAGCGTTGCCGCGAGCGGCTTTATGAGATATGGGAAAAGGAATACGCCGACGTCTGCAAAAATGAATGCAATGAAGACACAAAAAAATCGGCGCGCTTTATCCTTGAGCGGAACATCGTCTGCGGAAACGCCCTTACCCTTATGTGTGTCGACGAGCGGCAGCAGGATACCGACGAACCCATCGTATTTTCCGAATGGACTCTCCCTTTCAACAACGC
>DUUJ01000048.1 GCA_012841635.1 Clostridiales bacterium
ACGATATTAAAAGCGTAGGGCTGAATGCCGTCCGTCCGGATGTCCCGGTAGTGAGTCGGATTCGCCAGCAGCTTTCCGTTTTTATCGAGCAAGCCGTAATCAACTCCCCAGGTGTCTATGGCTATCGAGCCTATGTCCCTGTCGTCGGAAACGGCGCATTTGTTTATCGATGACTTGATCTCGTGGAATATCCGCAGAACGTCCCAGCTGAAGGTCCCGGCTATATTTACCGGCTCGTTTTTGAAACGATGATTTTCTTCAAGCGTGAGCCGCTCTCCGTCGAAACGGCCGATGATACCGCGGCCGCTCGATGCTCCGAGGTCTATGGCCAGCATTTTATAACTTGACAAAACTGACACCTCCGATTTAATCTATACGTGATATTAACCCGCGGCTTTTTCGAGAACCGCCTTGATCGCGTCGCAGGCAGCCTTGAAAGCGGCCGCGCGGGAGGGATACTGATCGTTTATCAGCTTGCCGCCCTTTCCTTCAAGCTCGGCAAGTCCCTCAAAGACCTGAAGATGCGGCTCGACAGTCAGAATGTAGTGCTTGTCGTATTTATTTATATCTCTGAAGGTCTCGACAAAGCGGCCGACGCCGTGGCCCGCGCGGGCCATGCGCTTTGACGCGGTCGCGTCTTTGATATGGAAATAAAAGATATAATCTTTCAGAATATTGTAGGCATAGGGGAAAGGCTGGCAGTCGACGCAGATAAAGTTTGCGTGGTCAAAGATGAGTTTTATCTTTGAATCGAACTGCTTTTGTATATCAAGGCAGCGCTCGGCGTTGTCGCCGTAAATTCCGCGCTCGTTTTCATGGCAGAGGAGGACATTTTCGCCTTCTGTCAGCTTCAGCATCTCTCCGAGCCGATACATTACTTCGGGACGCGCTTCTTCAGGCGTTTTGCCTTCGTGATAAAAGCTGAACATACGGATTCTGTCGCAGTTAAAAATGTGCGCAAGCTCGATTATATGCTTTTCTTTTTCGAGGTGCCGGGCAAAATCGTCTTTCAGATCTATCTTTCCGAGCGGAGAGCCGACGGAAGAAACCCGGATGCCGTTTGCGCTGAGCTTCTTCTGGAGTTCAACCGCTTCATCGCAGGAAACCGAGTCGATGTTGCGGCCGTTAACGCCGCGAATCTCCATGCAGTATATCTCATTTTCCAGGAGCCCTTTTATCTGCTCGTCGAAATTCTGCGAATATTCGTCCGCAAACGCTGCAAGTTCAAAAGTTGCCATTCTTTCTCTCCTATCTGAAATCGTATCTTTCGGTAAGGTTGTCGTAGCTTATTTTCAAAGATTCGAAGGGGTCGCGGCCGTAAGTGTCGTCCTGCTCTACCAGATGCCATTCGATGCCGTATTTCTTGCACATATCGATGACTGGGTCGAAATTGATGTTGCCTTCAAGCACTTCGGTCATGACGGCTTCGCCGCCGCGGATCGCGATATCCTTAAGATGGGTGCAGTAAATGCGGTTATGGTGCTTTCTGATGAAATCGGCGCAGTCAATGCCGCTGTAAGCCGCCCAGAAGATATCAAGGGTCAGCTTGAAGCCATCCGGATCGGTGTTGTCAAGCATCCGCTCTATCGCGTATCTGCCGTCAATTTTTGTGAATTCGTTGCGGTGGTTGTGATAGAGGAAGACCTTGCCTGCCGCCTTGATCTTTTCAACTGCCGGCGACATGTCCGACGTAAAGCGGTCGATGCCGTCGGCGTCGAAGGCGTAGCCGCCGCCCATCCCGCCGACGCCGATCCCTTTACAGGAAAACAGATCATGGTCGGCGATGACTTTGTCGGTTTCTTCTCTGATGCGTTTTGAGTCGGTGTGGGTAAGGACAACTCCGAGGCCGTTTCTTTCCGCCTCGTCTTTGATGCATTGAGCCGAAACGTCGCCCGCGCCGGATACCTGAATATACTTGTATCCGATTCCGGCGATCTTTTTGAGCGTCGCCGCGAAAGCCGTTTCGTCTCTCATGAAATCACGCACGGTGTAAAGCTGCGCTCCGAGATAAATAGCCATTTTTTAATCTCCCCGAATAAATTCGACTGTATTTATTTAAGCTCAACTACGGTTACTCCGCTGTCCCCCTCGCCGTATACTCCCTGGCGGAAGGATTTTACCCTCGAATCCCCTTTAAGGTACTGCCAGATCGCCTTCTTTAAAGCGCCGGTTCCCTTGCCGTGAATCAAAGTCACGCTGTTTACCGATGCGATGCGGGCTTCGTCGAGGTATTTGTCTGCCGCCGACCAGCCCTCTTCTCCGGTCATGCCTCTGAGATCAAGCTCAATCTTGAAATCCCGGACGACGCTGACTTTATAATCGGAAACTGCTTTTTTCTTCTTTTCCTTCGGTATGCCTGTATTGCCGTATTCTTCGGCGTCGGATGCGAGCATGAGGTTCTTTTCGCTTGTTTTGGTATTTATAATTCCGGCGCGCACCGATACAATACCGTCATCTCCCGGCTCTTCGGTGACTACGCCTTTTGTGCCGATATTGATAAGTATGACTTCGTCGCCCTTTTTTAGCGGGCGCGGCAGCACATAATCATCCGCCGTCCGCTCCCTTGCTGGGTTGACGATGTCCTCCGTCTCGCGTAGAGCAGAGCGGATTGCCCTTCTGCCTTCTTCAAGCTCGAGAGCGAAGCGTTCCGATTCCTTTTCCCGTTTCAGCCGCTCAAGCTCTCCGAGCACCATATCGGAGGTGCGCTGCGCCGCCGAAAGTATCTTATGCGCCTGGCGGCGGCTGCGTTCAAGCTCTTTTTCGTAGCTTTCTTCTTTTTCGCGGATACGCTTTTCCGATTCGGCTTTGAATCTTTCGTATTCTCTGCGCGCCGAAGCTGCGGCTTCCCGCTGTCTTTCCATCTCGATCCTTGAAGCTTCCAGCTTTTCGATGACATACTCGAAGCGCTTGGAATCGGAGGAAATCAGTGATTTAGCCCGTTCAATAATGCTTGTATGTATGCCCAGCTTCTCGGCGATCGCAAAAGCGTTTGACTTGCCGGGGGTGCCTATTATAAGCTTATATGTCGGTTTTAATGTTTCTACATCGAATTCGCAGCTGGCGTTGGTCACGCCTTCGGTTTCGAGAGCGTAGGCTTTCAACTCGGCGTAATGGGTCGTCGCGGCGCACATTGAACGGCGCTCTCTTACATCGACGAGTATCGCTTCCGCAAGAGCCGCTCCTTCTACCGGGTCGGTTCCCGCGCCGAGTTCGTCGAAGAGAGCGAGGGTTCGCTCATTGCATTTGCCGAGTATGTCGATGATATTCACCATATGCCCGGAAAACGTCGAAAGCGACTGCTCGATTGACTGCTCGTCGCCGATATCGGCTAAGATGTCGTCGAAAACGCAGACTACCGAGGCGTCGGACGCCGGAATATGAAGCCCCGACTGCGCCATCAGCTCAAAAAGTCCGATAGTCTTGAGCGCGACGGTCTTGCCGCCGGTGTTGGGACCGGTTATTACTAAGGTGTCGTAGCCGCCGCCGATGGTGATATTTACCGGAACAACCTTATTTTTGTCTATAAGCGGGTGGCGGGCGGAGTACAGCTCAATTCGCCGCTCATCGGTCACTTGAGGCGCGTCCGCCGCAAGGCGGTAGGAAAATTCGGCTTTTGCAAAGATGAATGCAATCTGAGTGATGTTATAGTAATTCAGATTGATCTGACTCTCGTTATCGGCGCATTCTGCGCTCAGTTCCGCCAAAATGCGCTCTATTTCGTGTTTTTCGCGGCTTTCCAACTCTTTGAGTTCGTTGTTTGCGTCGACGACGCCCATCGGCTCGATGAATACCGTCGCGCCGGAGGCGGATGTGTCGTGGATCAGACCTTTAATTTCGTTTTTATATTCGGAACGCACCGGAATGACGTATCTTCCGTTGCGCAAGGTGACAATGTTTTCCTGAAGGTATTTGGAATAAGCGCCGCCGGTGTATCTTTGCAGGCTCTCTTTTACCTTGCCTGCGGCATTTCTCATCTTCCGGCGGATATCGGACAGTTCGGGAGAGGCGTCGTCGGATATCATGTCCTCTGCGACGATCACCCGGTTTATGCGGTCTTCAAGAAATCGCAGCGGTATAAGACGGGCGAAAATCTCGTCGAGTGAGGTTTCAAATTCGCTGCCGTCGGTCAAATAATTTTTCAGCCGCCGCGTTATATTCAACAGAGACGCGATGTCGAGCAGTTCGCGGGTATTAAGGGCGCTGCCTTTGACCGCTCTTGCGAGGGAATCGGTAACGTCCCTTACTCCGGAAAGCGGCGGGGTTCCTTTGATCGCCGAAAGTCTTTTCGCGTCGCTTGTCTGCTCGAGCATATATCTGATGCGGTTTGCATCGGTTGAAGGGCGGAGCTGACGTATCAGATTTTTCGCGCCTTCGGTCTGCGCGCAGTCGGCAAGCATCTCGAGCACGAGATTTAACTCAAGCGATATTATGGCTTTATCGAAAGCTGCCATTTTTATATATTCTTTCTGTTATAAACTTAATATTTTTGCTGCGCTTATAACGCGCAGTTTTTGTAAAATTCCAGTGTTTTGAAGTTCCGGTCGACATGGTAAAGGCAATAACTCTCGCAGATTGCCGAAAACTCCGGGAACAGAGTTTCGTCTATGCGGAAGGAAAATACTTTTTTGCCGTCGGCCGATGTTATGAATCTCAGCGCTTCCAGAACGGCGGGCGGTACCGGTTTTATCGGCTTTAAGCGCCCGTCTTCGAAATAAAGCTGCTCAGTTGTAAGTGTCGAATAGCAGTCGGGGCAGATGACGGAACCGTTTTCCATATCGAAATAAGCTCCGTTCACGTCTGTTTTTCCGCAGCTGTCGCATGTCGTAAGCTGCGGCTGAAAACCGGCTTCGCACATAAGCCTAAGCTCAAAAGCCCCTTTTATCAGCCGGTGATCCTTATCGGTATTTGAAAGGCACCAGAGCGCGTTTAAAATAAGCGACATTGTTCCCGTTTCGCGAACCTCCTCCGGCGATACTTCGCAGGTAAGGTCGCAGAGATACTGCATCAGCGCGGATTTGACAAGGTCGGTCCGGATATTTGAAAAAGAATCAAGTATCGACGCTTCCTTAAGAGTCAGAAAATCGCCTTTCTGCTCAATCAGCATCTCGCTGTAAACTCCCAGCTGAGCGGCGCCGAATATAGTGTTTTTCCAGGCTCTCGCGCCGTATGCGTAAACGGAGATCTTGCCGCGGTTGTCGGACATAACCGTCAGGAATTTATCCGCGTCCTTGACCGGAGTTTCCCTCAGAACCAGCCCGTAGCAGGGAAAGGACTTCTTTGCCGCCATCGCGGTTAAAACTCGTCCTTATCGTTATATCCGAAGTTCCTGAGGGTAGAGATGTCGTCGCGCCAGCGGGTTTTGACCTTGACCCAGAGGTTCAGATATATCTGACAGCCGAAGAAATTCTCAAGATCTTCGCGGGCGTAGCTACCGATCCTTTTCAGCATCTCGCCGTTTTTCCCGATTATGATAGCCTTGTGCGACTCTCTTTCGCAGTATATCTCGGCTGCGATACGGATGATGGACGGAGATTCTTCGAATTTCTCGATTACGACGGCGATTCCGTGAGGTATTTCTTCATTCAGGAGGCGCAGCAGCTTTTCGCGGATAACTTCCGCCGCGATCTGCCTTTCCGGCTGATCGGTCAGCTCGTCTTCCGGGAAATGCCAGGGGCCCGGCTTCATGAAAGCTCGGCATTCATTTAAAACAATATCTACGCCGAGATTGTTTTTCGCCGAAATCGGCACTACCGATTTGAAGTCGTATTTCGGCGCGTAATCAGTTATCGTCTGTCCTATCGCCGCGGCGGTCGACCTGTCGGTTTTATTGATCGCAAGGATGGCCGGAGTGTTGTTGTTCTTAAGCCTTTCAATAATTCCCAGCTCGATATCCCCCGGCTTTCCGCCCGGTTCCACCACAAGTATCGCGGCGTCGGTGTCGCCTATCGCCGCGCGGACGGATTTCACCATATAATTTCCGAGCTTGGTTTTCGGTTTGTGCATTCCCGGCGTGTCAAGAAAGACAAACTGATCGCAGCCCAGGGTTAAAATGCCGGTGATGCGGTTTCTTGTCGTCTGAGGCTTCTTTGAAACTATTGCCACCTTTTCGCCGAGAAGGGCGTTTAAGAGCGTTGATTTGCCGACATTGGGACGTCCGACAATGGCGATAAAGCCGGTCCTCATATCCCCCGGCTTTATCGATGTTTTGTTTAAAGTTGTTATATCCGTGTCAGTTTCATTTATATCAATACCGATTTTTTCGGCCATGCAAGCCCTCCCAAGAAATCATACCCCGATTGGCTCAGCTTCATATCTGTATGCCGCTATAATTATAACATATAAATGCGATTTTTTCAAGATGTTTTAACAAACGTTTAAAGTCATCCGGAAAGGGGTTAATATATTTTTTACTTTACCTTGAAAGTCCCATTGAATTAAGGATTTTCTCCTGCCGGCCGAACATATCCTTTTCCTCTTCTTCGGTCATATGATCGTAGCCCAACAAATGCAGAGTGGAATGAACCGTTAAAAAGGCAAGCTCGCGATCGAGCGAATGACCGTATTCCTTTGCCTGATAATCGGCGCGTTCGATCGAGATAACTATATCCCCCAGCTCCTCGCCGATATCATCGCCGTCGTTCAGAGGAAAGCTAAGAACGTCGGTTGGGCTGTCGATGCCGCGGTGAGCTGAGTTCAGCTCTTTTATCCGGTCGTCATCGACGACAGTTACCGATACTTCGGCGCGGCCTTCCCAATTTTCGCTTTTAAGAGTCGCTTTCACTGCCCTCTTTATCAGCGCTCTCTGCGCCGGGGTCAGCGTCAGCTTCTTCTGGGTGTTTCTTGTATATATGTCGTACAGGCTTTGTGCCATGACGTCCGCTCCTGCCGCTTCTGCCGGCTTTCTTTTCTTTTTCGTATCTGTCGTATGCCAGAATAATCTTCTGAACCAGCCTGTGCCGGACTACATCTCTGTCATCAAAATAGTGCACCGATATGCCGCCTATACCGTTCAAAACCTTGACAGCCTCGACAAGCCCGCTGGATGTGCCGTCCGGCAGGTCAGTCTGGGTTATGTCGCCGGTAACGACCGCTTTTGAATTATATCCGAGCCGGGTAAGAAACATTTTCATCTGCTCCGGCGTTGTATTCTGAGCTTCGTCAAGTATAATGAAACTGTCGTTCAGGGTGCGCCCGCGCATATAGGCGAGCGGGGCTATTTCAATAACGCCGCGCTCGACGCTTTTCTGGTAATTTTCGGTTCCCATCAGTTCATACAGCGCGTCGTAAAGCGGCCGCAGATACGGCTCTATCTTCGTCTGAAGGTCTCCCGGAAGAAATCCGAGTTTCTCTCCCGCTTCGACTGCGGGACGGGTGAGGATAATCCGCTGAACTTCCTTGTTGCGAAGCGCGGTCACCGCCATTGCGACGGCAAGAAAGGTCTTGCCGGTTCCGGCAGGTCCGACTCCGAGCACTATGGTGTTCTGACGGATGGCGTCGATATATTTCTTCTGACCGATGGTCTTTGCTCTGATCGGCTTTCCGCGATCGGTTATGCAGATGCAATCCTCGTCAAAGGAGCCGAGCTCATTTTCTCTGCCGTCCTTTACCATCTGCGAGACATACGAAACCGACTGCTCGGTAAGGTCGCCGGTCAGATTGAGCATTTTTTTGAGATAGCCTATCGTCTTGGCCGCCCTGGCTGCCGAATCGCCGTCTTCACCCTGAATAACGATTGCGCAGCCGTCGGTAAAATCGCGCTGAACTGCGGTCACATTAAATATTTCTTCGATTATTTTGATATTTGCATCATAAGCGCCGAACAGCGACGATATCTGCGCCTGACTGTCCGTGCGGACACTTATGTCCGAGCGGACGCTTTTTTCTGTCATATGACGGGTATCAACCTCTCTGAATCACTTTGTTTTTTCTTACAACAGGTATATTATAACATATTTTCCCGGAAAAATCCCGCAAGATATGTTAATTATACAATCATTCAGCAAAAGTTGCCGATTTTTCTTTTCTTTCTTCTCGACAAATCAACAAATATGAGTTATAATATTACCATATACGAAATCAACCGGAGAAAATATATGATGCGGAAAAGTATTTTAAGAAAATACGCAGCTTTTCTTGCCTTGCTGCTTATATCTGCGATGGCAATATCCTGCGACGCCAGCGTTCAGATGATCGTTCCCTCCGTAACCGCGCCGAATCTTTACGGAGAAACCGCGCCTCCCGCCGAAGTTGAAACGGCAGACGGCGAAGTGCCCGGCGGGGCAGACGGAGAAGCGGCTGAGACACAGCCGGAGATTAAGCTTCCGCCGGACGCCAGGGTATCCTTCCTTGCCTGCGGCGACAATATCATTCATTCGAATGTATACGAGGATGCGCTTGACCGCGGAGGCGGCACGGAATACAAGTTTATAAGTATGTATGACGATGTCGCAGATATTATCGCCGCCGCCGATCTGGCTTATGTCAATCAGGAAGGTCCGATGGGCGGTGAGAAATACGGTTATTCCGGATACCCGACTTTCAACGGTCCTCAGGAAATGGGGGATGCGCTGGTCGATTTGGGCTTCAATATCGTAAACATCGCCAACAATCATATGCTTGATAAATGGGAAAGCGGTTTTCTTGATACCGCCGCATACTGGAAGACAAAGGAAGTCACGCTGATCGGAGCGTATCTTGACAAGGACGATTACGACGATATCCGCGTAGTCGAGAAAAACGGGATTAAGATCGCTTTCCTCTCCTACACCTACGGCACAAACGGAATGGTATTGAACAAAGGCAGCTCAACGGTAATTCCGCTTATCGTCGAAGAAGATATCCGCCGGCAATGCAGAATAGCGCGGGAAAAAGCCGATTTTGTAATCTGCTCGATTCACTGGGGCAACGAAGACTGGTTCAAACCTTCGGCTCATCAGCTTGATTTCAAAGATGTGATGGTGGAATGCGGCGTCGATGTTATCGTCGGCACGCATCCGCATGTGCTGCAGCCTATCGTCTGGGAGGAAAACAAAGAGGGACATAAAACGCTTGTCATTTACTCTCTGGGTAATTTTATTTCGACGATGCTTTATTCGAGAAACATGGTCGGGGGAATGATGACCTTTGACATCGTCCGCAAAAACGGCGTCATAACCGTCGAAAATCCGCTGCTGCATCCGATTGTCTGCTATTACAACCGCTCGCGGCGCGGGCTGCAGGTTTACAAGATGGAGAACTTCCCTGCCGAGCTTGCCGCCTCCCATGGGTCTCAGAAATACGGCGCGTTCGATCTCAACACCCTTAAGCGCTATGTAACGGGCACGATCGACAGCGCCTTCCTGCCCGATTACCTCAAATCTTAAATATAAAAAAACAGGCTCGGTAAAGCCTGTTTTTATTTTTATTTAAAGCTTTCGTGAAGTTTAACTATCTGCCGCACGATCGACTGAATATAGGCGTTTATCTCGCCCGAACCGGTGTCCATATCGGTAAGAATTACGAGAACATAAGGGCGTTCGTCGTATATAATGGCGGCGTCGTGATAATTGCCCTTGTCCCAGCCGTATTTATGCGCGCAGGGAGTCGGAGCCACGACATCGGCGATCATAACCGACTGCCCCGAGTGTGTCATTGCTTCATACATGAATTCCGAATAAGTTCTGCCGGCCAGCATGAAATCATAAGTCGCCCGCAGCACCTTGCCTCCGTCCCTCGCCGATATCGACGCAAGAGAGGACGACATCGGTCCGCATTCGAGGCGTCTTACCAGCGCCCGGTGAAGTTCGGTGCCGTAAGCTTCCTTGAGCCGGTAATATGCGACATTGTCGCTGAATCTGAGCAGATATTCAAACAGTTTGAGATGGGAGTAAACGACCCCTTCTCCCCCTTCGATTATCTTTCCGGAGCCCGACTGAAACGATTCTCTTTCGAGATATGCGAATTCTTTATAAAAGTCATACGGGTAATCGGTGCCGGCATAAAGCGGCGGGGGGAGCACTATTGTTTCGCCGTTTTCGTCCTTCTGAGTTTTGAGCGGCGGCGGAGTATCCGGTTTCGATTCCTCGTATCTTACTGCTGCCGCCAGCATCTTTTCGTATTCCTCCGGATGCTCTTCGGCATAGTCGGAAGCGGCTTCAAATATCGAAAGAGCGAAAGGAAGCTTTACGAGGGAGGCGGTATGCCATGCGGTATCGGCATCGAAGCTGAAATGGTGGCCGTTCATCAGATCCTCGTAATAAAGAGAAATCCGGTAATAGACTTTTTTTGTTACCGTCTGGGGGTTTCCTTCTTCATCGAGCAGCGGCTCGCCGTTTTCATCGGTCAGGGGAGGATCCGGCACTTCCTCAATCTCGTAATACGGAGTGTTGCGCAGCAGCGAGTTGAGCCGGTTGACGATATCATATTGAGTGTTGATATCATAGACCGCTTCTTCCTCATACAGTTCCTTAAGCTTATCCAGATTATCCTGCGCGAGTCTCAGCTGAGCGGTCAGCTCCGAGACCATCGCGTCTTTTTCTTTTATCCGCAGCTCAAGTTCCAGGCTTTTTTCGGTAAGCTCGCGGAGCTGCTCTTCAAGGCTTTGCTTTATTTCCGGGTCAACCTTCAGAGCGGCATCTTCCGTGAGTCGGTCAAAATCTGCCTGAATCGCCGCCTTTTCTTCGTTGAGACGGTTTACTTCGTCTTGAAGTCTTGCGATTTCGCTTCCGCTTGATTCGAGCTTTGAGTTGAGAGAACCGACGACCTCGTCGGATTTCCCCCGGTAACTTTCAAAAGATTCAGAATCTTTTTTGTAAAGCTGTCCGTAATACGCCGCCGCAATGATCGCCGAAACGCATATCAGCGTCAAAACGATCAGCAGAACCGGACTTCGTTTTTTATTTTTCAAGTCTTTATTCTTTCGGGCGGAAAAATAAGTTTCCTGCCGCGGCATGTTGTTGCGATTGCTTTCTTTTATTTTACTTCCCTGCCGTTTATCCAGACTTTTTCAATTATTGAACTGACTTCGAGCGGGTCGCCGGAGATCAGGGAGAAGTCGGCGTCCTTGCCGGGAACAAGCGAACCTACACGGTCGTCGATCTCAAGTATCTTCGCCGGGTTTATCGTTATCGCGGCAAGCGACGAATACGGCTTGAGCCCCTGCTTTCTCGCCAATCCTGCGCAGATGGGCAGATAATCGAGCGGGGTTACGGGGTGGTCGACCGTGATGCCGATCAGCACTCCGGCGGCATCAAGGATGCCGGCGTTTTCAAAGGTGGAATTCTTAAGCTCCGGCTTCGAGCGGTCGCTTAGGTTAGGTCCGACAAAGGCGCGGACGCCTTCGGCTGCCAATACATCAGCTATCAGGTGGCCTTCGGTACAGTGGACGACTGCGTATTTTAAGCCGAATTCCCGGCTTATCCTTATCGCGGTGAAGATATCGTCGGCGCGGTGAGCGTGAATATGCGCGGTCAGTTCCCCTTTCAAAACCGGTACAAGAGCGTCGCATTTGAAATCAAAATCGGGGGATTCCTTTTCCGAGTATTTCTTTGCCTTTATCAGCGCTTCGCGGATCACCGCGGCGGTTGCCATTCTCGTTTCGGGGGTCCGGCCTTTGCCGTGATATACCCGTTTCGGGTTTTCCCCCATCGCAAATTTCATTGAAACCGGCGCTTTTACGATCATGTCGTCGATGCGGCGTCCGTATGTCTTTACCGCGGCAAACTGACCGCCTATCGGGTTTGCGGAACCGGGACCGGCGGCGACGCAGGTCACGCCGGCTTTATAAGCGTCTTCAAAACAGCGGTCCATCGGATTTATGCAGTCAATCCCGCGCAGGAACGGAGTTACGGGGTCGGTCATCTCATTTACGTCGGAACCTTCAAAGGTAAGGCTGTCTTCTATGACGCCGATATGAGAGTGGCCGTCGATAAAGCCGGGATAGAGCCCGGCGCCTTTGCCGTCAATGATTTCACCGCCGCCAGTGTAATCTCCTTCACCCAGCGCGGTGATTTTGCCGTTTTCAAAGCTGAGCCATCCGCGGCTTATTATTTTATCCTCGCCTTCCATGGTATATATCTTTACGTTTGTAATCGTCATATCCCGCAGCTCCTCCGGTTATTATATAAACAAAATCTTTAAACTCAATCAAAAACAATATACTGTATGATGTCGCCGGGAAATCATACAGTATGATATTCAGTTGCTGATATCAGATTTTTATTTCAATCTCTGTTTTTCGGATAAAGAGACAAAAAAATTATATCCGGAAATTTCCGAATCAAAAACCATGCTCCCCGGAAACAGAGAAATACAAGCGCCGGATTTTACTTTATAAGCTCGTTATAAAAGATAATTTCGTCCGGCATACGAAGCCCGAGTTTTTCTCTGGCTACGTTCTTTATATATTCGTCGTCGTAAGGACGGGCAAGCTGATCCGACAGCTCTTCGACATCGTCCTCATATATTTTGACCTGAGCTTCAAGCTCGGCAATTTCTTCTACAAGGTCGTTTGACTTGAATTGAAGATTGACTATCATACCGAGGCAAAAACAGATAAAAGCCAGCGCGGCGGTTCGCACAAAGACGTTCTGCCAGGCCGGATGAGAAGTGTTTTCAATTTTTGCCTTTTTTTGAAGCTTATCAGCCATTTAAATACCTCTCAGCCGATAACCTCATACATTGATGAAGCATCCGCCTTCAAGGCGTGCTCCTTCACGTCGACCACTTTTACTTTAAGGGAACGCCCGCCGAAACGGATCTCGATTATGTCGCCCTCTTTCACGTCATAAGAAGCCTTTGCGGGACGGCCGTTAACGGTAACGTGGTCGTTGTCGCATGCGTCGTTTGCGACGGTGCGGCGTTTTATTATTCTTGAGACTTTTAAATATTTATCTAATCGCATCTGAAAAAAGAAACTCATATCGATCCGCCGCCGATAAACGGTTCTGCCGCAATAAGCGGCGGATTCGATATTTCGTTTGAAGGGGAAAATTACTTGTTGACGCTTTCCTTAAGATTCTTGCCGGCAGAAAAGGAAACACGCTTGGAAGCGGGAATCTCGATATTTTCGCCTGACTGGGGGTTACGGCCGGTGCGGGCAGCGCGCTCTTTTACTTCGAATGCTCCGAAACCGGTAATCTGAACCTTCTCACCGTTGGCGAGGGCTGCAGCGATGGCGGCGATGGTCTCGTTGACGGCAGCTTCGGAATCCTTCTTTTTAAGACCGGTCTTCGCAGCAACAGCTTCAACGATGTTGGATTTGGTAATCATGATGGGTTCACCTTTCATATATTGAAAATAATAAAATATTAACGAGCCCTGCGGCTTGCTTACTATTAGTATATCATCTTTTATGCCGTTTGGCAATAGTTTTCTTCGAATTTCTTGTAAAAAATCGGTTTTTTTACGCTTTTTTCGAGGAAATTCAATCAAAATCGGCATTGTCGGCATTTATTCCGGCTTTTTGGCTTTAATAAACCTTTCGCAGGCTGAGTAAAGCGCCTGTTCCGGCTCAATTCCGCGGCGGCGGGCGGCGGCTGCGGCGGAGAAAAGATCTTCTCCGATCTCATATTCAAGCTCGTCTTCCGGAATATCATCGTAGCGGTCAAGTCCGGGGATTTCAACAAGTTCCCCGGCTTTTTCCGACTTGCGGGAAAGTTTGGCGGCTCTCATCAGCGAAGGCAGCGTTCTTGACACGTCGTCGAGCGCTTCAAAAAGCGTCTCGTTGCCGTGGCTCTGCTGCTTGATGGCGTCCCAGTTAGTGAGAACGTTTTCGACTCCGTCAACTTTGATTTCTCCGAAGACGTGCGGGTGGCGAAGGACGAGCTTTGCGCAGATGTCACTAACCACGTCGTCAAAGCAGAAGCCGTCTTCGTCTTCGGATATCGCGGCGTGAAAAACAACCTGAAGCAGGACATCGCCGAGTTCTTCGCGCAGATGCACAGGATCGTCCGAATCTATCGCGTCTGCCGCTTCGTATGCTTCTTCGAGCATATCGTTCCGGATCGATTTATGAGTCTGTATTCTGTCCCAGGGACAGCCGCCCGGGGCGCGCAGCAGTTTCATTATCATCAAAAGGTCGTTTATGTCATATCTTCCTTTTGAAGCGAGCTTTTGCTTTTTTGCGTTCATTTCTTCGTTTGTCATATGATCATACCACCAGATTGGCCTTTTTAAGCAAAGCGTAAATCTTTTTGCCCTTGGGCATCAGTTCGAGTTCTTCTTTCGTTATTGTCTTCATGAGCAGAATGGCAATGAAGTAAACAACCGCTGCGCCGCAGATGGCGGCGAGCACTGCGATCCTGCCGGGATGCAGCGCCGTGAAGAGTCGGTGGAAAAGTATCGCGGACGCTGCGCAGATACCGGCGGCGATAAGCGGTTTTATAAGCGATATCAGTATCTTCATCGACATCCCGACGTCTTTTTTCAGGAAATAGAAATTACAGGCGGTGATGGTAAGATAGCAGACAAAAGTGCCTATCGGAGCGCCCTTGATGCCTATCGAATGTTGGCTTACCAGGACAGCGGATAATATCAGTTTTACTACCGAACCCAGCACCATCGAGATTATAGGTTTTCTCTCATAGCCGTATGACTGGAGGATTGCGTTTGTTATCGACAGAAGACCGACAAACAGCGCGGCGGGAGCCAGCAAGGTAAGCAGCGGCGCCGCCATTTCGGCTGAGGAAGCGCGGTAGAACATCTTGAGAATCGGCTCCGACATCGCCGCCAATCCGAGAGCGCAGGGGGCTATTATGACAAATACCGCGCGTATCGCCGCTCTTGCCATCTGAGCCGAGCCTTCCTTGTCTTTTGAGGATATAGACGCCGTGAGCAGCGGTATCAGCGAATAGGAGATCGGATAGATAAGCACAGGTGGCAGATTGAACATCGGTATGGCTTCCGAGGTGTAGTTGCCGTATATCTCAATGGCTTCGGTATGTATGAAGCCGGCGCTTTCAAGACATCTGACGATTATTGCGCCGTCAAGCAATGAAGTGAGGGAAGGCATTGACGCCGCAAGCGTGATCGGTATCGCGATAACCGCAAGAGAGGTCAGAAGCTGCTTCGGCGACTGCATCGGCATAGAGCCGCTTTCCGGAGTGAGATATTCCGCATCGTATACGGTATCTTTGAAATCAAGGCGGGCGATTACGAGAAATACCATGCCGCCGAAAGCGCCTATCGTAAGGCCGGAAATTGCGAGGGCGGCTATCGTCGGCAGCGGAAATCCGGCTTTTATTCCGTATGCGGCGAAGAGAATGCCTAAAATCATCTTTCCGAGGGCTTCGATAAGCTGAGAAACCGCCGTCGGGAGCATATTCTGATAGCCCTGGAAATAACCGCGGATGCTTGAGGATATGCAGATAAAGAACAGCGTCGGGGCGATGGCTATGATGCACCAGTCAATCTCCGGAGACGCCATCATCCGCGCAAACATCCCGGAGCCTATCATCATGACCAGCATTCCGACAAGGCCGATAATGATAAACAATATAAGGGATATCCTGAATATCCGCCTGACCTCGCGGATATTTCCCTTTGCGCGGCTTTCCGATGTCAAAAGCGATACCGCCGTCGGCAGACCCGATGTTGAAATCTGATAAAACCAGACATATATCACATATGTCAGGTTGAAATAGCCCATTCCCTCGTCGCCGATGATATTTGTTATCGGTATCTTGAAGAGCAGGCCGATTATTTTTATTACGATGTTTGAAAATGTCAGAATAAGCACGCCGGAGAAAAACAGCTTCTTCTGGCTTGACGCTACGCCTTTGGCGTGGCGGGCTTTAATCGCCGAAGGGTTCTTTTCAGCCGTCATAAACGTTTCCTCCTTATTTGAAATAATTTTCGGATATTTTCTTCATATCGGATTTTATCCGCTCGATATCGATTTTCGCAAACTCGCCGTTTTCGTAAAGTATTTCGCCGTCACATACGGTCAAGAGGACATCCGAGCTGTTTGCGCTGTATACCGCGGTATAAGCAGGGTCGAACGAAGGGATATTGTTAATGGTGTCTGTGTCGATGAGGATCAGATCCGCCTTTTTCCCTTCCGATATAACTCCGCAGCCGTCACGGCGCTGCGCCGCGGCGCCGTTTTCCGTCGCCATTTTTATGACCGATTTGGCGCTTATGATGTCGGCGCGGCGTTCTATTCCTTTGTGAAGGATTGCCGCGACATACATTTCCTTCATTATGTCGAGGGTGTTATTCGACGCGGCGCCGTCGGTGCCGAGAGCGACATTGACGCCGCAATTAAGGAATTTATTCAGCGGCGCTGTTCCGGAGCCTAATTTGAGATTGGAGATCGGGTTATGCGCTACCGTTACGCCGCTGTTTTTTAATATCTCAATGTCTCCGTCGGATACAAAGACGCAATGCGCCGCAACCGTCGGACTTTCAAAAACTCCGCAGAACTGCATAAATTCCGCCGGGGTCATATTATGCCGTCCGATGCAGGCTTTATGTTCGTCTTCGGTTTCCGAAAGATGAATCTGTATCACAGCATCCCGGTTTTTCGCTTCTCCGGCAAGATAACGGCACATCCGCTCGGTGTTGGTATATTCGGCATGAAGCGAAAGGTCGACGCGAAGGCGGTCGTTTCCTTCACCGTTGTATTCATCGTAAAGCTTTAAAGCTTCTTTAACTCTCCCGTCCGATGCCGGATCGGCGTCGGGATCGAAGCTGACGATGCTCCGGGAAATATTCGCTTTCATCCCGCTCTCGAGAACGGCTTTTGCCGTTTCATCACAGAAAAAATACATGTCGGAAAAGGAGACGATGCCGTTTTTTATCATCTCGGCGCAGGCGAGCTTTGATGCGACATATACCCTTTCCGGCGTCAGAAGATCTTCGGCGGGAAAAATCCGTTCGTTTAACCACCGGGAAAGCGGCAACTCCTCGCCGTAGCCGCGGAAAAGAGTCATCGCGGCATGGGTATGAAGGTTATAAAGCCCGGGCAGCATAAGACGGTTTTTACCGCTTATCACCCGGTCAAAAGGTTTATCGGGATGCTCTGAGCCGATATAGGTGATTAAATCATCTTCGACAGCGACGTATTTTTCTCCCCGGCCGTATACATACGGACGGTCAAACAAGAGCTTTGACATTTTTATTTCCTGAAATATTACAAGCTTGCAATGACACTTTTTATAATCTCACCGAGTCCCGACGCGGCTTTCGCGCCGGTTTTCAGCACTTCGGCGTCGTCCGGAACGGCGCCGGATACTCCGGCTGCCATATTGGTAACGCAGGAAATAACCAGCGCTTCAATTCCGCAATGAGCCGCCTGAATAACTTCGGCAACCGTTGACATCCCGACCAGGGTCGCGCCTAAAAGACCGAGCATTCGTATTTCCGCCGGGGTTTCATACTGCGGGCCGCTCATATAGCCGTAAACGCCGTTGTCTTTAAGCGGAATTCCGGCGATTTCGGCCGATTCAAGGGCAAGCGCGGCGAGGCGGGGGCTGAAAACTTTCTGCATGTCGAAGAAGCGCGGACCGAGTTCTTCGACATTGCGGCCGCGGCAGGGAGTATCCGGGACGAGTTTTATCTGATCCCTCACGAGTACCAAATCTCCAGGTCGATAAGTCGGCAAAATGCCTCCGGCGGCGTTTGTGATGATCAGATTCTTGACTCCCAGCAGCTTGAAAACGCCGACGGGAAAAGCCGCCTGCCACATCTCCCAGCCTTCGTACCAATGGAAGCGGCCGTTCATTATATAGTTATTGCGTCCGGCTATTTTGCCACTGATAAGTTCGCCCTTCTGATACCATACGGTCGAGACTGGAAATCCCGGAATTTCTTTATAGGGGATAACTTTTGGGTCTTCAGCCGCGGCGGCGAAGGCGTCGAGACCGCTGCCTAAAATTACGGCGGTATCGGCTCTCCCGGCTATTGATTCTATATAATCGGCGCCGGATTTGTAATCTTCAAAGCCGGCGGGGGTCATCATATCTTTCATTTTGTTTCCTCAAACGTACTTAAACTGCTTTCAGCTTTCAGATTTTTCCGGGTTAAGAAACTCTTCTATTTCATCGTAATACCGCATGAATTCGGGGGTGCTTTCGTCCATCGCGAGATATTCATACGGATATTTCGGCATGAATACCCGCTTCATCGGCGGCTTGCCGGTTCTCTCTCTTACATGACCGAACCCGGCAATCTCATCGCGGCGGGTCTGGTCGATAAGTTTTGTGACAGCTCCCGCTCCGGCGGCAAAAATACTGTGTATCTCCTCCATGATATATATGTTATATCTGCCTTCGTGGCCGGGGAGCGAATATCCGGTATTTTCGTAGTTGCCGACGGTGTTCTTCTGCCGGTACATATAATAGGGCAGGTAGCCGGAAGTTTCCGATTTCAGCTGAGCGTAATCGACGCATTGGCCGACATCTCCGCCTTCTCTGTCGAAAAGCTTTCCGCCCCAGCTGAGAAATTCCGACGAGCGCTTTACGCAGAAGGTGTGATATGTTATATTCTCGGGTCTTAAATCAAGTATCTTTTCTACGGTATTTGAGAAATTATAGAAATTGTCACCCGGCAAGCCGCAGATTACATCGGTGTTAATTGTTCTGAATCCGATTTTCCGAGCCGTTTCGTATGCTTCGTAAAACTGCTTTACCGTATGTCCGCGGCCGATTTCCGAAAGCAGATCATCGGAGAGGGTCTGCGGGTTTATCGAAATGCGGTCTACTCCGTAATCGCGCGCAATTTTCAGTTTTTCTTCGGTTACGGTATCGGGTCTTCCCGCCTCAAGCGAAAATTCTTCCGCCCCTTCGCTGACAAAGCAGCGTTTTGCGGTTTCAAGCAAGGTTTCGAGCTGTCCCGCCGTTAAAACCGTAGGGGTTCCGCCGCCTATGTAGACGGTGCGTATATTCATGCCGAGGCGCTTTATCAGCTCCGAAAGCCTCTCCATATCGCGGCAGAGGCGGCTTACATAATCGGGAATCAGCGACAGGAGTCTCGGTGTTGAATAAGAGACGAAGGAGCAATATGCGCATCTTGTCGGACAAAAAGGAACGCTTATATATACAGAGCAGCTCCGGGTCTGGTCACCGGAACTTTTTAGTATTTCGTATTCGAGCGCGGCTACGTTTGTCGCAAGCGCCGCCTTCTTCGGGTTTACAAAATACTCTTCGTTCATAAGGGTTCGTATCTTGTCCCGTTCCATTCCCTTAACTATGAATTCGGCGGCTATCTTCGAGGGTCTTACTCCGGTGAGTATCCCCCACGGCGGCGTGTATCCGAAAAATGCCCGTCCCGCCTCAAAAAAAGCGGTGCCTACCGATATTTTAATGTTTCTTTCCCGGCCGGCATGTCCGTTATCAAGGGGAATGCGGCTGCTTTTGCGGGTGGTTTTGTCTTTATATTGAATTTCGACCCGGGAATATGCTTCGTTTTTTCCGTCATCCGCATCCGACCGAACCTTTACCACCGGAATATCGGCGGTGAGCGTTTCATCCGGCGGAAACTTCGCGCCGGGGAAGAAAACCATGCAGAGGGTCTGAACGTAATTTCTGTTGACACCGGAATTGCCGGTAATCTCAAGGATCATCGCAAACTTTCCGCTCCTTTACTTTTTTATTTTAAGGTCGTCGGAGTCAATTATTATGGTTACCGGTCCGTCGTTTACAAGAGATACCTTCATATCGGCTCCGAATTCGCCCCGCTCAACGCGCAGATCTGATTTTTCGAGCTGTTCCATAAACCGCTCGTAAAGCTTCTCGGCACCTTCCGGGCGCATTGCTCCGAAAAAATCTGGACGGTTGCCGCGGGAGCAGTCGGCGCAGAGGGTGAAATTAGATATTACAAGAACGGCGCCGCCGACATCGGCAAGCGACAGATTCATCTTGCCTGCGTCGTCTTCAAAAATTCTCAGCCTTGCAACCTTTCCCGCAAGGGCGTCGCATTCGGCTTCGGTATCCGTCCCAGCAACCCCCAAAAGCACAAGAAAACCGAGATCTATGCTTCCGGCGATTTTTCCGCCTATTTCGACAGATGCATTTTTAACCCGCTGGATTACTGCCTTCATTTCTTCTCCCGCTCATGGTTCTTGTCACTTCATAAACCCCCGAAATCATTTTGATCCGGTTGGCTATATTCGCCGCGTTTGCGACATCCCTTACGCTTATCGAAATGTCTATCCGCACATTTCCGTCGTTTGTCTTCGGCATATTTATACCCGAAACCGCCACCTTCATTTCAGCCAGCAGCGCAGTTATATTCAGAAGCAGAGTCGTGCTCTGTCTCGCGGTTATCTGAAGCATCACAGTATACCAGTCCGGCTTCATCGAGTCATCCCAGCTGACCGAAACGAAACGCTCCGCGGCGTCCGGCGACTGACGGTTCTGTTTTAAGTTCGAGCAGTTGATGTTATGCACGCTGAGACCGTGTCCTTTGGTGATAAAACCGACTATCGGGTCGCCGGGGATCGGATTGCAGCAGCGGGCAAGTTTAACCTCAATAGAGCCGCCGCCTTCAATACCCTCGACAATAATTCCGCTTAATGACTTCTGCGGCTTCGATTTTACCGGGAACTGAGGGATCAGAGTCGTCTGTTCTGCTTCAACCTTGATAAATTTTTCATATTCGTCGCGAATCTTCGGAATCAGTCTCGTCGCCGACAATCCGCCGTATCCGACGGCATTGTAGAGATCATCCAGCGGTCCGTTAATTCCGAGGCGCTTGGCGGCTTTACTTAAAATGTCCGCGCGCTGCGGTTCGGTAAGAATATAATTGAAACGGCGGAATATCTTGTCGATCTCGCCCTTGCCTATAACTATATTATCGGCGCGCGCTTCTTTCTTGAACCACTGCCGGATTTTTGTCCGCGCTTCACCCGTTTTAACTATTTTGAGCCAGTCGCGGCTGGGACCTTTTGAGCTTTGTGATGTCAGAATCTCGACTATCTCGCCGTTTTTTACGACACGGTCGATCGGGACGATGTTCCCGTTGATCTTCGCGCCGACCATCCTGTTGCCTATCTGGGAGTGGATTGCGTATGCGAAGTCAATTACCGTGGAGCCTGCCGGCAGGGGGATGACATCGCTTTTCGGCGTAAAAACAAAGACCTCGTCCTGAAAGATATCGACTTTAAGCGCGTTTATAAACTCGTCCGGGTCGCGGGTCTCGCTTTCGTTTTCTACAAGCCTGGAGATCCATTCAAGCTTCTTGTCTACTTCATCTTTGGATTTTTCACCGGATTTGTATTTCCAGTGCGCGGCGATGCCGTATTCGGCTATCTGGTGCATCTCCCATGTCCGTATCTGAACCTCAAACGGAATGCCGTCGCGGCCGATGACGGTGGTATGCAGCGAACGATAGTTATTTGCTTTCGGCGTTGAGATATAATCTTTGAAGCGCCCCGGCATGAATTTGAACATGTCGTGTATCGCTCCCAAAACAAAATAGCACTCGGGTTCGGTGTCGACTATTATGCGGAGGGCATAGAAGTCGTATATCTCATCAAAGCTCTTGTTCTGAAAATATATCTTGCGGTAGATCGAATATACCGTTTTGACCCTTCCCTCTAAAGAGAACTTTATTCCGCTTTCGGTAAGCTTCTCGGCGATGGAAAGCCGGGCTTTTTCAAGGAAATCGCGGTTTTTGCCGTATCTGCTTTCGATATCCTTTTTTACTTCATTGAAGCCGATCGGGTCGAGATAGGAAAGCGAGAGCATCTCAAGTTCCTGACGGATGCGCTGCATACCGAGCCTGTGCGCGAGCGGCGCGTAAACATGCATCGTTTCGTGCGCGGTCAGACGGCGCTTGTACTCCGTCTTTGCGTCAAGGGTGCGCATATTATGCAGTCTGTCGCAGAGCTTTATAAAGATGACGCGGATGTCTTTCGACATTGCGAGAAACATCTTGCGCAGATTCTCGATCTGCTGCTCCTCTTTATCTTCAAACGGCACCGTTACAAGCTTTGTAAGCCCGTCGACAAGGGATGCCACTTCGGAGCCGAATTTTTTCTTGATAAGCTCAATGTCCACCTTGCCTTCGCAGTCTTCAACCGTGTCGTGGAGAAGGGCGGCGCAGATCGAATCGGTATCCAGCTCAAGCGAAGCTACTATCTCGGCTACCGCGATAGGATGGTAGATATATTCTTCTCCGCTTTGGCGGAATTGTCCCTTATGCAATTCAGCCGCAAAATCATATGCGCTTCTTATCTTGCCGAGATCGTAATTTTTCCCGGTTCGCATCAGCATCTGCAGCAGATTTGTTATAGGTGTGTATTGTTGGTCATCCATATTAATTACCAAATGAATTTCGGGTTTGTCCGGCGGTCTGACGGCAGAAAATATGCTCTATCTGAGCTTAAGCAGCCTTCTGTATATATCCGAACGTTCGAGACTGATTTTTGTGCCGACATTATTCAGCGTAAAGTCAAAATATTCACAGCAGCCGTTTGGTTCCGGCAGTTCGACCGGGGCTGCCGCGATAATTCCGGTCTCGGTCAGAATATCGATTATAAAGCGAACCTTTGCATAACAGGAACCGCCGATACTGCGTTCAATTGAGTGTAAAGAAAGCCTGTTCCTTCCGAAGCGTACCTCTCTTCTGATATACACATAAGCATTGACGAAATCCTCTCGCAGAGGAATAACCGAGTTCCTTTCGACAGAGGGGAAAATATCCGAGTCGGGATTCCCGGAAATCGTTTCGTATATTTCGCGCTGGCGGTAAAGCTCCTCAAGATACGCCCGGCAGGGATACATCTCACGGACGATAAGCTGAACCGACTGTATATTCATGAAGTCGTTGACGTCAAGATTAAAAACTATATCGGCATGATCGCCGGCGAAAAAATCGAGTTCTTCCGCCGTGATCCCGAAATAAACCGCGGTAAAACGGACTCCGTCTTTTTCGACGGTCAGACGGGTGTGGCGGTTTGAGCCTATCGGGGTCTTTTCTATAACAGCGGCGTCCCTGACGATAAATACCGGAGTCGGATTTGCAACTCCGTAAGGCTCAAGCAGATACAGCTCGTTTGCCTGAGACAGGGTCAGGTCTGCCGCGCGAAGCTCGCAGTCGACGATAGTGCGGGAAGTGATTGCCGAAGGATTGAGATTTGCCCTTGCGTAATCATTAATCCGCTTTTTAAATTCTTTGATTCTGCCGCGGTCAATCGAAAGTCCGGCGGCAAGCTCGTGACCTCCGAACCTGATAAGACAGTCGGAACAGCTGTTCAGCGCTTCGACAAGATTCATGCCTTTTACTCCGCGGCCCGAGCCTTTGCCGGTATCGCCGTCAAAGCTTATCATTATTGCCGGAAGCTTGTATTTTTCGGTGATGCGCGATGCGACTATGCCGATGACACCCTGATGCCAGCTGTCGTTTTCGAGTATAATGACGAGGTCGCGATCAAAGTCAAATTCCGACTCAATTATCTGCTGAGCCTGCTCGGCTATGTCATTCTCGAGCAGCTGGCGCTGGCGGTTTGTTTCGCACAGCTCCGATGCTATTGCCTGCGCTTCGAACTCATCTTCTGTCAAAAAGAGTTCAACCGCTCTCGTTGCCGAACCGATGCGGCCGGCGGCGTTGATTCTCGGCGCTATTGTATATCCTATGGTAGAAGATGTCATCTTTCTGCGGCGGCGGGCCTTTTTTCCCTGAGTTTTTTCGGGACCGCCCTGCGCTATATCCAAAAGAGCCGCCACACCGGGACGCGGATTTTTGTCGGTAAGCGCCATGCCTATCGAGACGATAAGGCGGTTTTCATCGATAAGGGGCATGACGTCCGCGACCGTTCCTATGGCGACGAGATCGCCGTAGCGCATTATGACGTTTCTGATGTAATTTTCCCGAAGGCCGGAAAGATCGTTCAGCTTCTGCTCGATCGCGCAGAGCAGCTTGAACACCACTCCGACTCCCGCCAGTTCTTTAAAAGGATAGACGCAGTCGCTTCGCCGAGGATTGATAACGGCGCAGGCGTCGGGCAGCAGCATCCGGCCCTCCTCCGACAGGCTGCATTCATGATGGTCGGTTATTATGACGTCAAGTCCCTTTTCCCGCGCGTATTCAACTTCGTCGGATGCGGTTATTCCGGTATCGACGGTTATCATAAGCCGGTTTCCTTCGGATATAAGGCTGTCTATCGCGGAAAGATTGATCCCGTATCCCTCCCCTTCGCGGTTGGGGATATAATAGCCGACATCGATGCCTTTATCTCTTAGATACATGCAGAGAGTGCTTGTCGCCGTAACGCCGTCAACGTCGTAGTCGCCGTAAATAACCACCTTTTCGCGGTTTTCTTTTGCTTTGAGGATGCGATCCACCGCTTTATCCATATCGGTCAAAAGGAAAGCGTCGTGAAATATCTCAACCTCTTTTTTGAGAAAACGGCTGCATTCCTCCGGCGTTTTCATCCCGCGGTTCCACAAAAGCGACGCCGTTACCGCGGTAATGCCGAGGTTCTCCGAAAGCGCTTCGATCTCGTCTGCGTGTTCAATGCGGGGGTCAAGCAGTTCAATGAAGCTGTCGGTCATAACCGCCTCACCGCGCTTTCAGAGAGGCTGCCGTCTTTCTCGTAAGGTCCCATTTTGTCAATCTGCACAATATGAAT
Organism: Clostridiales bacterium; assembly: GCA_012841635.1. GTDB lineage: Bacteria > Bacillota > Clostridia > Oscillospirales > CAG-272 > JAAZGC01. The sequence goes on from DUUJ01000048.1 coordinate 24,551, forward strand.
CTCGAGGTCTTTTGCGGAAAAGAGTTTTGTTATGATGAGGGTTATCGCAAATACCGCAAGGAAAACGCCGACCGTTATAAAAGCTGCCGCCGATTTGTCCCATAGGGTCGACGTAATAATATATGCCGCCGCTCCTGCGATTATCGGGAGAAGAAAAGCCAAAAACGAATAAAGCAGGATGTTTTTCGAGGATGTTTCGAGAGTGACTTTATCTCCGGGATGAGCGCCGATGTCGTTTTTTACAACCGCGGTAATCGTTTTGGCGCAGCCCAGGCAGAACGACTGCTGGGCGCATTGACCGCAGGCATCCTGTCTCACCACTGCCACTTTCGCTGTGTTGCCGGAAACGCTTTTAACGATGGCTTGCTGTGTCAAAATATATACTCCATTCAATTATCATATCATATGTCATATCATATATGCAGGAAAAACACCCGTGGGTGCAGGTGTCTTTGTAATGTGCCGGGCGGGATTGCGCCGGCGGCGGATATCCGCCGCAGATTGTTATCAGTTGACCCTTACCGATATTTTATAATCGCCTACCGGATAAACATGCTTTTTATACGAATCGGATATGGTTACCAGAACCGGAACCGACGTCTCTCCGGAAGAACCGGAAAGAAAACTTAAATTCACCGAAGCTGTGATATCTCTTGAATTTATATACCCGATAAACTGCTTACCGCCCCTTACGGTGATGTTGATGCTGTCGGAGAGCAGCTCGTAGTTCAGCCCATCAGGGGCATTGACCATAATGTTGTTTACGACAAGCGTTTTTTCCGACGTATCCTTGAATACGATGCTGACGACGGCTTCTTCGGTTCCGCTGATGTTCGTAACGCCCTCCGGCATCACTACCTTCTGTACGACGGTATCGGTCGTCACTTTTGTCTCATCAATTACATTAAGGTTTAATTCGCTTATGGCATCAAGATCATCCGTTTCGCCCTTTATTGTAATTGTCTCAGGATTAATAGTCACATCAACCGTATCTTTGTTGAAATAGCCGTAACGGTAATTTACTTTCAGCGGAACTGTTTTCTTGAAATATACCGGTATTGTAACCGTGGCACTGGACGGATTTATCGCGAGCGAGGGGTCTCTGATAGTTTTGCCGTCCGAGTCAACCAGCTCAAGCACTCCGGTATAGGTCTGCGAATTAGACACCTTTCCGAGCGATACCTGCAGCCGCGCTTCGGTTATGCGTGCGAGAACCGATTCGGGCCCTGTGACGACGGTTTCGGTGATATCATAACTCATATCCGAGCTGCCTATCTCGCCGCCGCTGTCTATCATAAAGGAATTTATATATGCTTTTACCGGAACGGTTGTCGTGGAACGGTTGTCAAGGCGCAGCTTCATCGTCGACACCGATTGCTCGGCAACCCAGACACCGTCCGGAACGCTGACGTTTACGTCGAGGGTGTATATGCCGGCTGTATTTATTCCGCTTATGTCGACCCAGGCAGTCACATCCGCGGGACTTACATTTTTAAGTTCGCTTTTGGTTCCTTCTATTGTTACATCAACGGTGCTGTTCAATGCGTTATAGACGGAAAGCGTTGAACCGCCGCCCTCAATTGTAATGGGAACGGCTTTAATCGCGCTGGTCACCACCTGAGTGCCGGTGCTGATTGCGTAAAGCCAGAGAATAAAGGCAAGCACCAGGCTGACTGCCATAAACATGATATTTGCGGCGCGGGAGCGTTTTTTTACTTTGTAATCGCCGTTTCCCTCGGCTGCTGCTTCGAAACGGTATCCTTCCGGGCTTGTCGCCGCGGCGCGAAACTTATCAAACATCGGCGTCCTCCCCCTTCTCTGACGTCTTGCGACAATTTGTTATTTATCTTTACTTTTTTCGGATTTTTTATTTGATTTTACCGGTGCCGGCTTCTTTGCTCCGGTTTCCGTCAAAATAGCTTCGAGTTCGGTTCTGAGCGAGGCGTAATCGTAGTTTCGCTTAAGCCGCCCGCCGAGAGCTATGCTGATATTTCCGGTTTCCTCCGAAACCACCAGCACAACGGCATCGCTGTTCTCGGTCATTCCGATCGCGGCGCGGTGCCTTGTTCCCAGATCCTTGATGATATCGGTGTTTGTCGACAGCGGAAGCAGGCAGCCTGCCGCATAGATCCTTCCGTCGCGGATTATCACCGCGCCGTCGTGAAGCGGAGCTTTGTTGAAAAATATATTTTCAAGCAGATAAGGCTCGAGATCGGCGTTGATCACCGTTCCGGATCTGATTACGTCTCCCAGCTTGGTCGAACGCTCAATTACCACCAAAGCGCCGGTCTTTTTCAGCGACAGATTGGAGATCGCCTGACAGATCGAATCGATTATCTTTATGTCAGCCATAAAGTCGCGTCGGATGTTTTTCAGCCCTCTGAGCGAATCGCCGCCCATGTTTTCCAACATTGTCCGAAGTTCCGGCTGAAAAAGTATAATGATAGCAAGGACACCCATCTGGAAAACACGTTCCATGATAAACTTGAGCGCCACTAGACCGAACAGCGATGCCAATCCCTGTACTATCAGAAGAAACACGACACCGACGGCAAGCTTGCCCGCCCGCCGGTCGCTCATAAAACGAATTATATAATAAAATAATATCGCGACGATCAGAATATCGATAATATCTTTTATTGTGATCGCCGATATCGCATCCAAGAAAGTCTCCCATAAAGAGGAGAAGGGCGCACTCAATCCATCCATAGCCCTCACCGCGCCGCGGTTTTAAAAGGCGGCGTTCCGAGTAAAGCATCCGCGCATGGGCGCAGATCGCCTTGCCGTTTCAATACAGAGTTAATTATACCATATACCGGAAGATATTTCAAACCTTATTGTGTGAATTAATGAAAATTATTTTTCCGCGGAATTTACAAAAACGTCTTTAAAATATAGGGGCCTCGTGGTATAATATACATGACTATACTTTGGGAAACAGTAATGAATACAAAACCATTCAATTGGCAGCCGTCAAAAAGACTGCTTATAATTACCGGGCATTTCGGCAGCGGCAAGACGAACATCGCCGTTAATCTTGCGAAAATATTCGCCGCTTCAGGCCGCAAAACAACGCTTATTGACTTTGATACGGTCAATCCATATTTCCGCGCCGCCGACAACATAAAGTCGCTCGAACGCTCCGGGGTAAAGGCGATAGTTCCCGAATACGCGAACACCAACCTCGATCTGCCGACCCTCCCGCCGGAGATATATTCGGTTTTTAAAGATGAGGACCCCGGCTCATTGGCGATTTTTGATGTCGGAGGCGACGATTTAGGCGCAACGCCGCTGGGAATGTTTAATCCGCAGATCACCGGGAGCGGATACGAGATGCTTTATGTCGTTTCGATGTATCGGCCGCTTACGGCGTCTGCCGAAGACGCGGCGCGGCTGCTTTGCGATATCGAGGCGGCTTCGAGGCTGCGCGTGACGGCGATTGTCAACAACAGCAATATCGGAGAAGCGACCGGGCGGGATTCGCTCATTCAGTCATCGGAATACATAAAGCAGCTCTGCGAAATTACGGGTCTTCCGCTGGCGTTCAGCGCGACGATGCTTGAAAGCGGAGATTTTGACGGCATCGAGCCGCTGCTGCAGATGGCGGATGAAACAAAGTATCTCTGGAAAGAATCGGCGGAGGCCGATGTATAATTATACATATCTGCCGGATTCCGGCACTTATATAAAGCAACCCTCAAGCGAAAGGCTGGTTTAAGCTTATGAACAAAGTTACATTTAACGTCGAACGGTGCAAGGGATGCGGACTCTGCGTCAGCGTATGTCCCAAGAAAATACTCGAACTGGGCGAAGATCTGAACTCGAAGGGATATCATCCCGCGCGTATCAAGGATCAGGAAAAGTGCATTGCCTGCGCGATGTGCGCCGTAATCTGCCCGGATACGGTAATCACTGTTGAAAAAGACGTCTGATACACCAATTCACAGGAAGGAATGAATATATATGGCTAAAGTCCTGATGAAAGGCAACGAGGCCATCGCCGAATCGGCGATCCGTCACGGCTGCCTGCATTATTTCGGATATCCTATAACCCCTCAGACAGAAATAGCCGAGTATATGGCAAAAAGGATGCCGAAAGTCGGCGGAGTATGTCTCCAGGCGGAAAGCGAAGTTGCCGCAATCAACATGGTGCTCGGCGCCGCCTCTGCAGGAGCGAGAGCGATGACCAGTTCAAGCTCCCCCGGAATCTCGCTAAAATGCGAGGGAATCTCATATCTTATCGGCTCGGATCTTCCCTGCCTTATCGTAAACATACAGCGCGGCTCACCCGGTCTCGGTTCGATTCAGCCGTCGCAGCAGGATTATTACCAGGCGACCAAAGCTCTCGGTCACGGCGATTCGCAGGTGCCGGTGCTGGCGCCCTCTTCGGTGCAGGAGCTGGCCGATCTTACCGGAGTTGCTTTCGATATAGGCGACAAATACCGCACCCCGGTCATGCTGCTCGCCGACGGCGCTCTCGGTCAGATGATGGAGCCGGTTGAGCTTGCTCCCGAAGGTCAGACCGTTCTGCCGGAGAAGCCATGGGCAGCGAACGGACACGAAAACAAGAGAAAACGCAACATAATCAACTCGCTTTACATACAACCGGATGTGCTTGAAAAGATCGTGCTTGAGCGCTACAAGCGGTATGAGCAGATCGAAGAAAACGAGATCCGCTGTGAGAACTACATGACCGAAGACGCGGATGTTATCCTCGTTTCCTACGGAATAACCTCGCGCATCTGCAAGACCGCCGTCGGAATGGCCCGTCAGAAAGGGATAAAAGCCGGACTTTTCCGTCCGATAACCCTCTGGCCGTATCCCAAAAAGCAGCTTATGGCGCTTGCTGATCAGGCAAAGAAATTTCTCGTCGTTGAGCTCAATATGGGACAGATGGTCGACGACGTCAAAGTTTCTATCGAATCAAAAAAACCGGTTCATTTCTTCGGACGCACCGGCGGTATGATGCCCTCCCCGGGTGATGTGCTCAGGGCGATCGAAAGCGAAGGAGGTGTCAGATAATGAGCAAGATTGTATTTGAAAGACCGAAGGCGCTCTGCGACGTTGCGACGCATTACTGCCCCGGCTGCACTCACGGTATAGTCCACCGTCTCGTAGCTCAGGCGATCGATGACCTCGGCGTCGAAGGAAAAACCATCGGAGTCGCCCCGGTCGGCTGCTCGGTATTTGCGTATAACTATTTTAACTGCGACATGATCGAGGCGGCGCACGGCCGCGCTCCGGCAGTCGCTACCGGCGTGAAGCGGGTGCTTCCCGACAGCGTCGTTTTCACCTACCAGGGTGACGGCGACCTCATCGCTATCGGCACCGCCGAAACGGTTCACGTCGGCGCCCGCGGCGAAAACATCACGATAATATTCATAAACAACGCAATTTACGGAATGACCGGCGGTCAGATGGCGCCGACTTCGCTTTTGGGTCAGAAGACCACCACATCCCCCTACGGACGCAAGAAAGAGATTCAGGGCAATCCGATCCGTGTCTGCGAACTAATGGCGACGCTTGACGGAACTGCATACTGCGCCCGCGTTGCGGTCGATACCGTTCCCCACATTAATGAAGCCAAAAGAGCGATAAAGAAGGCGTTTCAGACACAGATTGACAAAAAAGGCTTTTCGATCATCGAAGTGTTATCCACCTGCCCCACTAACTGGGGGTTGACGCCGACAGAGGCGCTTGAATGGGTGCGCACCGATATGATCCCGCATTACCCGCTTGGAGTATATAAAGATATTACCGGAGAGGATGAAGCAAAATGACAAAATCTTTTATTTTAGCCGGATTCGGCGGACAGGGCATTCTTTTCGCCGGCAGACAGCTGGCAGCATGCGGAATGGCTAAAGGCTACAATGTATCCTGGCTGCCTTCATACGGACCCGAGATGCGCGGAGGCACCTGCAACTGCTCGGTAATAATTTCGGATGAGGAGATCGGTTCTCCCATTGTTACCAACCCGAACTATGCAGTCGTGTTTAACCTTCCCTCCTTCGATAAATTCGAACCGCTTGTTCAGAGCCGCGGAACGATGTTTGTCGACTCGACGCTTGTCAACAAGATAAGCTGGCGCGATGACATCTCCGGTTATTACATTCCCGCGACCAAACTCGCCGAAGACAACGGTCTTGTCGGCGGCGCAAACGTGGTAATGCTCGGAAAAGTTGTAGCCGTCACCAAGCTCTTCACCCGCGATGAATTTCTTAAGAGTATGGCTGCTTCTATTCCGGCTTCAAAAGCCCAGCTCATGGAAAACAATACAAAAGCCTTCGATATCGGGATGGGTTATAAATAAGATGATATCTTCGGGGAGCGATTTGCGCTTCCCCGAAGTTTTTTTATTGCCTTCCGACGGAATTAAAATTAGTTAGGTGGGTAAATTAACGGATTGTTTACCTGACCGCAACTTATAAAACTGTTATTTTCTTCTCTATGTGATATAATTATCATTGTATTTCAATAATGTTTTATCGTTTTACAATAACAATTATATTAATGGAGATATAAATGAGCAGTATCAGGGACGCCTTGAGTGGGATATTCAAGCCGCATGAGGACTTTACATCGGTCATTATTGTCGCTGCCGGAAACGGAACCCGGATGCGCCTGAGCGAAGCCGGAGTCGAAGACCCGACAGCGCCCGCAACGACCAAACAGATGACCGATATCGCCGGGATTCCGGTTGTCGTCAGGACAATAATGCAGTTTGAGAACTGCCCTTTGATAAATGAAATAGTCGTTGTCGCGCGCGAGGAGGAAATACCGAGATATCCCGAGTTTATCGAAAAATACGGATTTGCAAAGATATCCAAAGTGGTAAAGGGCGGCACCACCCGACAGCGCTCGATGTTCGAGGGGCTTAAAAATGTCTCCGACGACGCGGATTTTATCGCCGTTCATGACGGCTGCCGCTGTCTTGTTACCCCGGAGATGATCGCGAATGTCCTCAGCGCAGCGAAGATACACGGCTGCGCTTCCGCCGGCTGCCACTCGAAGGATACCTTTAAGCTGGTCGATACAAACGAATTCATCACAAATACCGTCGACCGGAAGCAGTTATGGCACGCGCAGACGCCGCAGATCTTCAAAGCCGACATACTCCGCGCCGGTGCTTATATCGCGCGGGACGAAAAATACGAAGTCACCGACGACTGCATGCTCGTCGAAAAAATCGGATTTAAAATCAAGATGGTCGACTGCGGTTATGACAACATAAAGCTGACGACTCCCGACGATTTTTATATCGCTGAGGCGCTGCTGCGATATCGCACCGATCACCTGAAGGCTGAAAATCTGAAATCGGAATAACAACAACATTGACAGGCTTTTGAGCCGCCGGAGCTGATATGAACGACATACTTAAATCTTCCCTGCCGTTCAGGATAGGCGAGGGATACGACCTTCATCGCCTCAGCATGGGGCGCCGGCTGATACTCGGCGGGGTTGAGATCGAATATGAGTGCGGCCTTTACGGCCACAGCGACGCCGACTGCCTGACTCATGCAATTATGAACGCCGTAATCGGCGCATTGGGGCTGGGCGACATCGGGCAACACTTTCCCGACACAGAACACGAATACGAGGGTATATCAAGCATTGAGCTTGCTGAAAAGACTTTCCGCCTGATGGATGACGCCGGATATATGATAGGCAACATCGACTGCACGGTTCAGGCGCAGGCGCCGAAGCTTGCAAAATATAAAAGCGCGATGGAAGAGAAATTAGCTTCCGTCTATCGCTGCGGAGCGGATCAGATCAACATCAAGGCGACGACCGGAGAGCATATCGGCATTATCGGCCGCGGGGAGGCGATAGCTGCCCGGGCGGTATGTCTGCTCTTTAAAAAACCTGAAAATACAAAACAAAAGGGGGCAGCTTCAGTATGAATATTAAGCTTTCTCCGTCTGTTCTCGCGGCGGATTTCTCCCGCCTCGGAGAAGCTGCGGCGAATGTTTACAAAGCCGGAGCGGAATATCTTCATCTTGACGTAATGGACGGCGATTTTGTCCCGAATATCAGCTTCGGCGCTCCTATAATTAAGGCGATACGCGGCTGCTCGGAGGCCATATTCGACGTTCATCTGATGATCCGCGATCCGATAAGATACATCGACGATTTCGTCGACGCGGGCGCCGATATTATTACCGTTCATTATGAGAGCTGCTTCAATCCGCTTTTTGTCGTAAAATATATCAAGCAGAAGGGCGTTAAAGCCGGGATAACCATAAAGCCGGATACAAAACCGGATGTGCTTGCGAGATTCACCGATTTTGTCGACCAGATACTCATCATGACGGTTGAGCCGGGATTCGGCGGACAGTCTTTTATCCCCTCGACCCTTGACAACATCCGCGAGGCCAAACGCCTCATCGAAGCTTCCGGACGGGACATTGATCTCGAAGTCGACGGCGGTATTACTCTTTCAAACCTGAAAACGGTTACCGACGCCGGAGCGAATGTCATTGTCGCCGGTTCGGCGGTTTTCAAGGCGCCTGATATAGCGGAGGCGGTAAGAGCCTTCAAAGGAATTTGAGTTATAATGAATCAGCCTGCCCGGTAATCGGGCAGGTTTTTTATATATTGATTAAAGCTGTTATAATTAAATACAAAAAAGGATGCTTTCCGTTTGCGGAAAACATCCCTTTTTGGTTATTGTTTAAATATACAATGCGCGGGAGCCGGATTTAATCGTGAATTTCGGTCCAATCCTCTGAAGGTCTCTTGCCTGTGTATTCATGGCTGTTGGTTGCTTCGATCACTTCGTAGTAGAACCAATCTGTCGGGAGATTATCCGGGAAGGATTTGAAGTTGAGCAGTTCGCTTTCTTCGTTTACTCCGCGGTTAAGGACACGGTTGATTATCGTCATGGCTTCTGCGCGGGTGATAAGCTGATTCGGTCTGAAGGTATTGTCGGAATAACCGGAGATCCAGCCGGCAGCGGTTGCCGTGGCTATATAGTCATATGCCCAGCTGTCTTTTGCTGCGTCGGCAAAGCTGCATTCCGCTGTTTTATCAACTCCGACGAAACGAACCAACATGGTTATGAACTCGGCTCTTGTGATATTGCGATCCCCGCCGAAGCTGCCGTCATCATAACCGGTGATATATCCGCCGTTTGCCATGGTTGATACCGCTTCATTATACCAGACATCAGCCGGAACGTCGTTGAAGCTATTCACAATGGTGCCGATTTCGGCGCGCCTTGTGTCGGTAAGCAGGCGATAGAGCATTGTCGCCGTTTCGGCGCGGGTGACGTTATTGTTGGGTCTGACGGTTCCGTCCGAATAACCGCGGACATACGCGATATGTTCTTTGCTGTTGAGGTCTTCGGGAATATAATTATTTACGGGTATTTCAATCCAGCCGGCATAGACGGTTCTGTTGCCGTTCATGGTGACTTCAGTGATCTTTATCATCAGCTCTTTGTCGGCAAACCATCCGTCAAATGCGTATCCTGCGCGGGTAGGGGTCTTATTCAGGCTGACAACTTTTCCGTAACCGTATAGCTCGGTTTCGTAGTAAGTTCCTCCGTTGGATACATATGTCAGATGATAATAAGACGGTTCGTAGACTTCGGAGCCGGCTTCGGAATCGACTCTGATGAGAACGCCGACCACATCGGTACTGCCGTCGGGGTAAGTTATTGTCAGTTCACCCATATAAATGCCGGGGACATTTGTATTGATCGGGTTTTTGGTTGTATCGGTTACAGTGGTCCCGGCCGGCAGTTTGTCTATGTTGATTACATTGTCAGTGAGATCAATCGTACCGCCGTGCTGAACCAACTCTTCCGCAACAATCGGTTCGTAGAGCTGATTCTGAGTCTGCTCGTGCTGCTGCGGAGCAGATATGGTAACCTTTACGTTCTTGACATCCTGTGAACCGTCCGGATAAGTTATGGTGATCTGACCGTAATATGTGCCCGGCTTATTGGTATCGATAGGATTCGGTGTTGTATCCGTTACCGTGGTTCCGGCGGGAAGGCTGCCGATGTTTATGACATTATCGGTAAGGTCGATTGTTCCGCCGATCAAAATATTCTCGGGGACAACAACCGGTTCGAAGCTTTCATTCTGAGGTCTTGATACGGTGATGTTTATTTGAATTACATCTGTTGTCGTATCGGGATAAGTTATTGTTATTTCACCGATATAACTGCCGGGGACGGTGGTATCGATTATCGGGAAAGTGGTATCCGTTACCTTGGTGTTGAGAGGAAGATCGTCTAAGTTAATTACATTATCGGTTAAATCTATTGTACCGCCAAACGGAACGGTTTCGGGAACAACCTCCGGCTCATATGCTTCATTGTGCGGCTGCTCAAGTACCGTAACGTTTACATAAACTATATCTGTCGTTGTATCGGGGTAAGTTACTGTAACCTGAGCGGTATAAGTGCCGGGTTGTGTTGTGTCGATCGGAGGGGATGTGGTGTCTGTTACCGTTGTTCCTTCGGGAAGATCGCCCCAGTTGGTGATATTGTCGTTGAAGTCTAATGTCCCGCCGTACGGAACGGTTTCGGGAATTACCACCGGCTCGTATTTATCATTATGAGGCTGTTTCCCTACGGTGACGGTCACAGGAATAGAATCGGCGCTGCCGTCGGTATAGGTTACGGTAATCTGGCCGATATGAGTGCCGGGAGCAGTAGAGTCGATCGCCGGTTCGGAAGTATCGGTTATAGTGAAGATGTATTCCTTTAGTTCATCATAGTTAGCAATATTGTCTTTATTAAGAACAACCGGCTCGCCGTAATTTACGGATTCGGGTACTGAGATCGGCTGGTATTCCTCATTCATTTTCTTGGGCAATATTGTAACATTTACATAAATCGTGTCTTCAGTTTTGTCAGGATATTTTACTGTTATGATACCTTGATAATCGCCGGAGAGTTCGTGATTAATCTCCGATGAGTTTGTATAGGTTATCTCGGTTCCTGCAGGAAGCTGATCCCAGTTTGTGATATTATCCGTAAGATCAACGGGACAGCCGCATTCGATTACCTCGTCGTCGGCAATCGGTTGGTAAATTTCATTCTGAGGCTGTTCCCCTACCACGACTACAACATCAATTACATCAGCGCTGCCGTCGGAATAAGTTACGGTGATCTGACCCGTGTAGGTGCCGGGATTGCCGGTATTAATAGCGCCCGGGGTAGTTGTATCAGTTACTGCAATGTTATCTGGGAGTTCGTTTACGTTGGTTATATTGTCGGTAAGATTGATATCATAAAGCGGGGTACCATGTTCGACAAACTCCGGTTCAACGATAGGATCGTAGTAATAGCTCATCGGATTTTCTACGATGATAGTCACCGGAACCGTATCGGATGTGTTGTCGGGATAAGTTACGGTAATTTGAGCTTCATAGGTACCGGGAACCGTTGTGTCGATAGACGGGATGTTATCGCTATAGCTTACCGTGTTGGGGGTGGGCAACATGTCATAGTTGGTGATGTTGTCGCTTAGATCAATATCTTTGCCATACGGTACGATTTCAGCCTTTACAGCAGGTTCGTATCTGTCATTATCCGGCTGTTTCGCCACATTAATGTTTACATTGACAACATCTTTTGTGCCATCGGGATAAGTTACCGTAATCTGACCTATGTAGGAAGCGCCGTCGGGATTGCTGCTTGTATTGATTGCGGGTTTGGTGGTGTCTTTTACATCTAAGGGTGTCGGAAGATCATTCCTGTTGGTGATATTGTCGGTAAGGTCTATGACACCGCCGAAAGGAACGTTTTCATCCGAAACGGTGGGTTGATATTTTTCGTTATGGGGCTGTTCTTTTACCGTGACGGATATCTGAAATACATCGGTGGTATCATCCGGATATGTTACCGTAATCTGACCGGTATAGGTGCCGGAATTGCTTGTATCGATCGGGGGTACGGTGGTGTCTGTGACTTCGGTGCCGTCGGGAAGCTCGGTCAGGTTGATGACGTTATCGGTCAGAATCAATTCGCTGCCGTATTCGACGGTTTCCTCTAAAATGACATTCGGATTGTATATCTGATTATGAGGCTGCGGTTTAATCGTGATTTTTACCTGTTTTACATCTTGCGAACCGTCGGAATAAGTTACGGTTACCTGACCGTAATAAGTGCCGGACTCGGTGGTGTCAAAAGTTTTGCCGGTCGTGTCGGTTACCGTTACGGTAGGTTCAGGCTGCGTTGTGAAAGAAACGTTGTTAGTTATATCATATGATGCGGCGCCGTATTCAACGATTTCTTCGGAAACAACAGGGTCGTATATTTGATTCAGAGGCTGAGGTTTAACCGTGACGTTTATATTTATTACATCCTTGCTTCCGTCGGGGTAAACAACGGTAATCTGAGCGGGGTAGGAACCGCCATTGGGATTGCCGCTTGTATTAATCGGATCAGCAGTAGTGTCATATACATTGGTGCCTTCGGGGAGGCCGGCAAGATTGGTTACATTGTCTTTCAGATTTATGACGCCGCCGTATTCGACGATTTCATTTACGACTTCAGGGGTATATTGCTGATTCAGAGGCTGAGGTTTTACAATTACATTAACTTTAACATCATCGTATGTATTATCTCCGGTATAAGTTACTCTGATCCAACCTTCTTGAGTACCGGAAACGGAAGTGTCTATCCCCTGCGGGTTATATACTAAGGTGACTTCAGTTATAGTATATCCCCCCGGAGGGAATGTGCTTACGTTAATTACGTTGTCCGTTAAATCATATGATGCAGCGCCGTATTCAACAATTTCATCTTTGACCTGCGGCTGGTAAATCTGATTCAGAGGCTGCTCTCCTACCGTGACGGGAATACTGACTTCTTCAGATGTGCCGTCGGAATAAGACACCAAAACGGTGCCGGTATATGTTCCCGGCTCATTGGTTATGATTGTTCCGGCAGGGGTAATATCAGTTACATCCGCATCTGTCGGGATTGAAGCCGGGTCGATATTATCGGACAAATCATATGTACCCTCAAACGGAATCTGCTCAGGAATGGCAACCGGGTTGTATTTTTCATTATGCGGCTGCGGCAATACCGTTACGTTTACGGTTTTTACATCGGCAGTGCCGTCGGGGTATGTTACGGTGATCTGACCCTGATAGGTGCCGTGAACGGTGGTGTCGATAATGAAGGGGGTTGTATCGGTTACTTTGGTGCCGGAAGGAAGATCGCCTAAGTTGGTTACATTATCTTTCAGGTTTATAACGCCGCCGTAAGGAACAATTTCATTTACAACAATGGGCTCGTATTCATCATTCTGCGGCCGCGGCTTTACAATGATGGTTACATTTTTGACATCAGTCGACCCGTCCGGATACAAGACGGTGATTTTACCGGTATAGGTACCGGGAACAGTCGTATTAAAAGTAGTGCCGGTCGTGTCGGTAACCGTGGTGCCGGGAGGGAGATAATCGATGTTGGTGACATTGTCGGTAAGATCGTATGTCATGCCGTATTCAACAATTTCATCGGCAACTTCCGGCTCATAGATCAGATTCGCCGGCTTCGCTCCTACAATAACGGGGACAACAACAACATCAACAGAGCCGTCGGGGTATGTTACGGTGATTTTACCGGTGGTCGGACCCGGGACGGTGGTATCGATCGGCGGGGAGGTTATATCGGCTACCGTGATATTCTGAGGCAGCTGGTCTCTGTTTGTGATATTGTCGAGAAGATCAACGACGCCTCCGTATGGAACATTTTCATCTTTGACGGTCGGATTGTATATGTCGCTCATTGAACGAACGGTAATCACCCTGTCAACCGCCGTAACATTTCCGGCGTAGTCAGTTACGCTGTAAGTTAAGGTATATATACCGCCAAGGTTTGTATTTACCGTTCCGGAAACGCTGATATCGGTGATTTCTCCGTCTTCGTCGTCGGTAGCGGTGATGCCCGCCAGGTAATCGAAGGTGTCGCCTACCGAAATAGTTACCGGGGTTGCTCCGTGAATCTCCGGCGCGTCGTCTATGTAATAAAAGGTAAATATATTTGTTTCATCGTTCGGCGCTATGTATACCGCCGTGCTTTGCGACGGATCAAATACATATCCGTCCGCTGTCGGAATCGGGAGCGTAACAAAATCGTGCGGTCCCGAAGGAAGGTTGCCTATCCTCCGCGGTATTGTGGGAACTGGGATATTCGTATGTGTCCCGTCGGCGCGCTGGAGATAGTAGTTGATTATATATCTCCAAACCATCGGGAAAGAAATTTTCTGAGTTTTCCCTACGGTTCCGGTTGAACCGGAAAGCGCGAAGTAGGCTAATTCACCGCCGAAAAGATCAATTACATCGTTATAGCTGTAGTTCTTGCTTCCGACAGCGGTAGGGGTTCCGGTAAAAGTTGAAGCGCCACTAAAATACTCGTATTTCAGAGTATAGGTGTTATCCGTCTTTTCCGGCGTCGAAGCTCCGCCCGTAAGAAGCCAGGAAATCCGAACGGTATTAATAGAACCGTTCCAGATCGGTTCTGACAGGGGGCTGATCGCCTCATGCGGAATATTGACATTCATCATCGATATTCCCTGCGGGTCGGTTATCGCGATATGAGGCGTCAGGTCCGGGTATGACAATACATCGTCATATGTTCTTTTCCAACCGACACTTCCGATATACGCCTTCGAGTAGTTAACGTTGTCAAACTCTATGGCTACCGCTCTCATGATTCCCATATTTTTGGGAGAGGCATATATACCCAGCGCGCCGTAATCCCCATCCTTTTCGGGAAGGAAATCAGGGTCGTTGTGGAGAACAAAGGCAAAACCGCCGTCCCGGCCGGGATCAGAGATAGCGTCAGAGGGAGCGTAATAATTGAATGCCCAAAGCATATCATTTTCGGTAAGGTTATAACTTATATTCGAACGGGCATAACCGCTGTCCGCAAGGAGAGCGGTCAGAGTCAATTCGTTTGTTCCCGTCATCGACGCGTCCTGATATATATAGTCCGGGGACGGGACATACATAGTATCGCTGACGTTCTTGCCGACAACCGATGAAGGTATAAAAATAGTCGGTCTCGGTTCCGCCGCATATACGGCGATCGGAGATAATACCGAAAGCAGAAGAAAAAGTGCCAGAAATGATGAAATGAGCCTGCGTTTTTTCATGTGCTGTGTCCTCGTGGAAAATGACGTGTAATCAATTGTCGGATCAGTTGAGTTTCTTTTTCTTATTTGCAAAGAGCAGGAACAAGACTCCGGCTGATATTATAACAAGAGCTGCCCGGATGAACAGAGTTTTGTTCTCGCCTGTCTGCGGAGCATGCAAATCGGTTACCGGCGTAGATTCTACCTGTGTTTCCGGAGGTTCTGTTGTTTCGGAAACGGTTGTTTCAGGCGGTTCCGTTGTTTCGATTGCAATCGTTTCCGGCGGCTCCGTTGACTCGGAAGTCGTAGTTTCCGGTGGTGTTGATGTCTCGGTCTCGGGGGCGGTTGTTTCCGTCGGGTCCGTTGTCTCGGGCACGGTCGTTTCCGGAGGTTCGGTTGTCTCGAGAGCGGTTGTTTCCGGAGGTTCGGTTGTCTCGGGGGCGGTCGTTTCCGAAGGTTCAGTTGTCTCAGGCGCGGTCGTTTCCGGAGGAGGAGGCGGATTGAAATAGTTGGTTATCACAAACCCCTTATTTGCATCGCCGGATACGACGGAATCATAATAGTTCAGCTTCACTTCTTCGACTGTATAAACAATTTTGACACCGTTATTATATTCGGGCAGGTCTGAAAAAACTCCCGACCAGTCGTTGTCCTGATTCAGTACAAGACTCATTCCGGTTGTGTTATTATCAGACAAAAGTCTGACTGTGATGCTTATGGGTCTGTAGCCCCGCACGTCATTTGAATCTTCCCAGACTTTTGTCACCGGTATGTTTATTTTGCTTGGTATATAGGTGTTTTTCACATCATATCCGGTTATCTCGGCGCTGTAATCGGGAATTGGGTCTTCGGATATGGTATAAACAATTTCAACGCCGTTCTCGGATGCCGGCAGATCAACAAATGACCATTTCCAGCCGTCCGCCGCGGTAACTGTTTTAAAATCGGTTTCAACGCCGTTCTTCAGAAGGCGTATTGTAATGCTTTCCGGTCTTTTGCCGTCGGGAGCGTCGTTGTCGGCCCATTCTTTTTTGCCTTCGACATTAACGGTATCCGGCGCGAGGGAGTTTTTGATCTCATAACCGGCTGTCTGATCTCCGGTCACTTCGGATAAATAGCCGGATATCTTTCTTTCCCTGACGGTGTATTCGCATTCGTTGCCGAAATAATCATACTTGGGCAAATTGATGAAGGTAATCGACCAATCGCCGTTTTCATCGGGAATTATAGTCTCATAACCTACATATACCAGGTCAACCGAGACGTCTTTCAGCCCGCGCCAAAGCTCGACTTCGATTTTTTCGGGACGGATTTCTTTTATGTTTCCTTCATCATCCCAATTCTTCGTTACCCGGACTTCAACGGTCGCGTCGGTTTTGCCGATCGTAACATTGCCGTTGGTGCCGATGCCTCCGCCGCGGGTAGCCGAATAGTTTCCGGTTATAAATACCTTAGCGAGGTTTTGGGTGTCGGCGCTGCCTGTTTCGTCGGTATGCAGCGCGAGAGCAACTCCTTCTCCCGTCAATATGCCTGTAAGTTTATTCAGCGGGACTTCGGTACCGCTGTCATCTTTCCAATGATAAGGCAGACAGCCGAGCATTGTATTTGAAACAAAATACCGGGGATTTCCGCCGTGAGCGCCAAATTCTTCCGATGTATTGCTATAAATAAAAACATCCTCTGCAGACTCGGCGCGGTTCTGATATATCGCTCCGCCGTCGGTAAGATAGATTTCGGTGTTGCTTACCGGACAGGCTGCGTAACCGCCGCCGGCTATTTCGGCTTCATTATCGGTGACTATAACGTTTTCGAGGAAAAGCTCACCGTTCTTGAAACCATAGCCTTCGGCATATCCGTTTACATAAATACCGCCGCCGCCGAACAGGAAGTTGGTTTCGCCTTCGCCCAGCATGCTGTTGTTTGTAACGGATCCTGCGGTAATTGTCGCTCTGGATATTCTGTTGCCGTATGCGGCTTGTATAAAGATACCGCCGCCTGTTGCGCCGGAGGTGTTGCCGTCAATGGCGCCGCCGGTCATATTCAGATAATTGTTGCCGAGACTGACTTCAAGGGTTCCAATACTGACACCGCCGCCTACTTCCTCGGCGCTGTTATTCTGAATAAGTCCGCCGCTGAGATTAAAGGTTCCGCCGTCAGAGACGCAAACGCCTCCGCCGGCAGCGGCGTCGTTCCAAGCCGTCGGACCGCTGATTGCCTGATTGTTTTGAATTGTGCCGCCGGACATATTGAATTTCGCGCCTTTATAAACGAAAACACCGCCGCCGTGCATAGCCGTATTGTTCTGAATAATGCCGCCGGTCATGTTTACGGTGCACTTGCTGCCGTTGCAATAAACAGCTCCGCCGCCGTTTGATCTTCTCTGTGTTTCAGAGGCGATCTTGTTGTTTTGGAGCACTGTTCCTTCTTCGATATTGAGGGTGCCCAGGCAATTAATAAGCGCATTGGTTGCCCCGGCTGCCTGCTCGGAGTTTCCGTCAAGGGTGATATTTTTGAGCGTGGCTTCGGCGCCGGATGCTACCTGGAGCAGATATCCGTTAGTCGAAGCTTCGCGTTTTAAAACGGCGTTTGTACCTTCGAGAGAGATTTCTCCCGTTATCTGGACAGTGCCGGTAATATAAATGGAGGTAACACTCTGGTAAGCTGTCGCGAGTTCTTTTGCTCTGGCAAAAGTCTTTACTGCGGTCTCTTTCGCGCTGCCGTCGTTTGCATCATTCCCGCTGACGCCGTTAAGATAAATCTCGGCCGAGACCTCCCCTTCGGCTATTAAAGGCTGATATGTCTGCATTGCCAATGAAATCAGCAAGATGAGTATCAAAAAAATTCGCGACAGCTTTTTATGTCTTTTCATTATATCCTCCGGATTACATATGTCCTTTGTATATTAATTTAAATCTAAAATGTGAATTTAGTAAAATATGCCTGGAAACAGTAAAATAGCTGAGCTTTAATAATGAAATAAAATCAGCTGTTTTTCATCCATATGTTTAAAAGCTCAGCCATATAAAATAATTTTCTCCGATTTTAAACGTTAGCTGCAGCCGGAATTAAAACCCGGTTTGGCTTGATTTTGCTTATTGAGCCGGAGTGACGGAGATAATGTGCGGATTGACGCCTTCATACCAATAGAGGAAACCTTCCATGTCGATCTTGTCGCCGATTTTGAGGTTCTTTACTGCGGAATATACGGCGGTGGTGTTATCGCAAAGGTAGGATTCAACGGTAAACAGATAGGGGTTTCCGTTAACGGAGGCATTGAAATAAAGGTCGTCACCGTCTGTGCCGGAACCGTCCCAGTTATAAAGGAAGGCGACGTCGTTGCCGTCGGCGTCTTTTATCGATTCAACCGTCATCCCTTTAAAGGTAACGAACTTGTTCTGATGATTGATAAGGTCTTCGGTGCCTAAAATCGCGGTGATATCGAAAGCGGGAGCGACATAATTGCCTTCAAGGATTTCGAACGTGGCATCGATTATTTCAATTTCGCCTGCCCATTCGGCTTTGAAGCCGGTTACTTTGATTTTGGTTCCCTGGGTAAGTTTGGCATAGTCGTCCTGAGAACAGGACATGTTGTAAAGGAAATAAGCGCCGTCTTTATCCTGTGAATAAACGGTGGCTTTGTCCTCCCACCAGGACTGTTTCGCCTGGACATAGGTCTCCACTACCACTTCGGAATCGAGGGGAGCGGCGATATACTCGGCGTAAGTCATGACGCCTTCGCCTTTGACATCGGGTGTCTCTGCGGCGTCTTTGCCGCAGGCGGAAAAGGCGAACAGCATGATAAGCGCCATAAGAACAGCGATTGATTTTTTCATGATAGACTCCTTTTATTTATTAAAATAATTGTATTACCTTACCATATTATTATACCACATTAGTAAAGATAAGTCAAGACGTTTTATATTGATTTTACATATATATTCACTATATTCGGTTCCTTTTTATCTTCTCTTTGGCAATATAAATCAATATCCCGACCCATGCGGCAGAAAGACAGATGAGCAGCGCTTTTGACGCTGCGGGAAGACCTTCGGTGAATTCCCTGCCGGATGCGGCACTTTCGTTTAAGCTGTCGAGCCTGTACAGCGAGGTTACCGATGAATACAGATTCTCAATATATGCATCGTCAACGGTCTCGCCGCGGCGCACCGATTTTGCGGTATTTTCGATCAGCTGTCCGGCGGCGTTGCGTAAAGACGCAGAGCCGTTGAACACCGGGGTCACGAATGTGCTGTCAATATTGTCAAGCAGCAGCTTTACCGCGTCGATTTTAACCTTGTAATGCTCGTTTGTATCCTCGCCCGCCCTCGAAAGATAGTCTTTGTATTCATCCGATTCCTGCGCCTTTTTGGTAACCGGAACATATCCCTCTGTTTGGGAGTAGGCTATCTGGACTTCGTTTGACAGCAGGTATTGAACGAAAAGCCAGGACGCCAACACCCGCTGCGGATCGGTTTTATTGAAGACGCAGACGGAGGGGCCCTGTGATATCATCCGGGGATTGTCAGCGTTGATTTGAGGTATCGGCATTACGGCGGTTTCAAATTCGACGAATTTGTCTTCGGCGATATCCGACAGAGGAGCTTCCGAGCCCATCCAGGTTGAGCCGGCGGTCGAATCGATAGCGAACACGCACTGCCCCGCATTCAGGAAGTTTGCGGGATAGCTTGAGATTTTGAAAGTCGAGAAGGCGCCGGTCTTGACATGTTCCGCCACGGTCAGCAGGATTTCTCTCGTCGTGTCGTTGAACAGGGATATATTGCCGTTTTCGTCGGAATATCCGGCTCCGCTCTGGCGAAGAAGCTGAATCATCATGTTGTCGGTCGATTTATATATGAACGGAATCATGACCTTCTGACCGTTCAGCAGGTAATTGCCGTCGGCGTCCTGTTTTGCCGCCGCTTCTGAAACTTCCCATACAAAGTCCCAGCTCAGCGTTTCGGGAAGCTCATAGCCTAACTTCTCGACAAAGGTTTTATTGATATAGCAGGCTTCCGTCGAGCGCATGAAAGGAAGGGCGTAAAGTATTCCCTCTATCTTACATTCGGAGAGAAACTGAGGGATGATTTCGTTTTTAGAAGGCGAATCGAATTTTATCTCCGAGCCTCCGAGACCGTATTTCGGATTGATTGCAAGCTCGTCCAGCGGCACGACGGTGTTTTCGCCGGTCAGATATGTCGCGATATGGTCGGGGTAGGTTATGCAGACGTCCGGGGTGGTATTTGTGGCTATATTTGTGATTACGTCGTTGTATATCTTGCCGTAGTCGGTGTAGAGCCGTATGTTTACTTTGATGTTCGGGTAAATTGCTTCAAAGTCGGAGATCGCTTTTTCGTATATCCTTGTCTGGTTTATATTCGTGTCGTTTTTTGCCCAGAAGGTGATTTCATGCCGTCTTGATGTATCGAATTCGTCGGGTATTGCAAATTCCGGCAGACCGCGCGAGCCGTGGCAGGAGAAAAGAGTAGCCGCCGTCAGCGCGGCGCAGACAAGCGCTGCAATTTTAGACTTTAATCTCATCCCTTTAATCCCCCTCTTGATACGCCGGACATAATCTTTTTGCGATTCAGGAGGAAAAGCAGGATCAGGGGAACTGAAATTACGACTACCGCCGCCATCATCGCCGGAATATTTTCGCGGCCGAAGCCGTTTTCACGGATTTCCTGTATGCCGTTTGAGACGAGGAAATACGCGGGGTCGTCGGTTATCAGCCGCGGCCAGACATAGGAGTTCCAGCACTCAATTACTTTTAATATCGTGACGGTCACAAGCGTCGGCTGACAGATCGGCAGCACCACTCTGTAAAGATATCGGAAATCGGATGTGCCGTCGACTTTCGCGGCTTTATACAGCTCGTCGGGAATCTGGCTGAAATTTTCTTTAAGAAGATAGATATAGAAGACAGATACAACCGAAGGCAGGATAAGACCGGTAAAGGTATTCCGAAGTCCTAAATCGGTTATCGTAACGAAATTTGTGATAATTACAAGTTCGCCGGGAATCATCATCAGCGCCAGAAAGAAGGTAAATACCGCGTTTTTGCCGGGGAAATCAAGTCTTGCAAAGGCAAAGGCGGCGAGGATAATGACCAGCAGCATCAGCGCCGTCGTGCAGACGGTGAATATCACGGTATTAAGCACATACTTCGCCAGCGGGACAGCCGTGAAGGCGTCGATATAGTTCTGCAGGGTCGGGTTTGCTGCGTAGAACTTCGGGACATATTCCGAGTTGTAGCTCGAATAGCTTTTGAACGAGGTGAGCACCATCCAGTAAAAGGGGAACAGCACCACAAGCGCCCAGAAAATGAGCACCGAGTACACCGCGCCGTTTCGGATACGATCCTTCAGGCGCGCGTTTTTCTCGATTTTTTCGTAATCATAGTTTTTAGACATGGCGCACCTCAGTCGTAAAACACATGCTTTGAGCTGACAAGCAGATTGATGACGGTAATTGTCAGCACTATCGCAAACAGTATCAGCGCCGCGGCGGAGGCGTAGGACGGATATCCTCCGCTGTCGCCGTAAAGCATATCGTAAACGTATCCGACGATGGTATTCATACCGGCGGCGTTGAGATTTACGCCGAAAAGCGCGACCTGGTCGCTGTACGCTTTAAAAGCGCCGATAAAGCCGGTTATCACGAGATAAAAGATAGTCGGAGATATCATCGGCAGCGTTATTTTATAGAAGATACGGAAGCAGCCGGTTCCGTCGACCTGCGCGGCTTTATAGTAATCCTGTTTTACCGACGCCAAAGCCGATGTCAATAACAGGATTTTAAACGGCAGCACAATCCAGATTGTATATACGCAGTTGACGAGCATTTTCGCCCAGTAAGGGCCGTTGATGAAATCGATGGCAGTGCCGCCTAAGGCTTTAACAAGAACATTGACAAGACCGTCGGAATAGGGCGTCTTGTTGAACAGTATCATAAACACCAGCCCTACCGCGAGGGTGTTGGTGACATAGGGCAGGAAATAGATCGTCTGAAACAACTCGCGCAGCTTTTTTATTGAGCTGAGCAGGACCGAAATAAACAGCGCAAGCCCGGTCGATACCGGTACGGTGATTATCACGAGGATAAAGGTGTTTTTCAGCGCCGACAGGAAATACCGGTCGCGAAGCACATACCCGAAATTGTAAAAACCGTAGCCGAAAAAGGTCTGCGACGCCGAGTTATAGCCTTCTTCGAACGAATAGATAATTACATCTATCAGCGGATATACCAGAAATGCTCCGATAAAAAGCGCCGCCGGCAGCAGATACAGCCAGCCTTTTATATTTTTCTTTTCCACAGCCGCACCTCATATGCCGAAGTAAATCCGTTTTTCGTCGTCCCGGCTGAAAAGATGGGTTTTTGCCGGTTTCAGAGAAAATCGGACTTTGGGTTTTGAAATATCCGCCGAATTTTCGGCGCTGATTATCGAGCGGATGACTTCTCCTTCAAAAGCCGGGTGGGTCGATACCACGCTTATATCCCTTCCCATGACTTCGACTCTCGAAAGGATGCATTTCAGCGGACCTGCGTCGTCGGGCAGAAAGCCTTCGGGACGGACGGCGGCGTATACCGGCATATCTTCAACTCCCGGGGTTTCGAGTACTGCTTCCCCGCCGATATAGAGTTTTTCCGAGATGATTTCGCCGTCGAAGACATTTATCGGGGGAGTGCCCAGGAATTTAGCGACAAATAGATTCACCGGGTCGTCGTAAACTTCCTGCGGGCGCCCTGTCTGATGCACGACTCCGTCTTTCATGACTATAATAAGATCGGAGATGCTCATCGCCTCTTCCTGGTCGTGGGTGACAAAGACGGTGGTTATGCCGGTGGTTCGCTGGATGCGGCGGATTTCCTCCCGCGTCTGGAGGCGGAGGCGGGCGTCGAGGTTGGAAAGCGGCTCGTCGAGCAGCAGTACCCGGGGCGTCTTGACGAGCGCGCGCGCGATGGCGACCCGCTGCTGCTGTCCTCCCGACAGCTCGGAGGGACGGCGATCCATAAGCTCGTCTATCTGCACCAGTTTCGCCGCATTATACGCCTTTTCTTTCATCTGTTCTCTTGTCAGCTTGTCTTTGCCTTTGAGATTTTCGAGCGGGAAGACTATGTTTTCGAGAACGGTCATATGCGGGTAGAGGGCGTAATTCTGAAATACCAGCCCGACGCCGCGGTTTTCCGGGGGCAGATCGGTGACGTCGTCATCGCCGAAGAATATCCTGCCGGAGGTGGGTTTTTCGAGACCGCTTATCAGGTTCAGCGTAGTGCTCTTGCCGCAGCCGGACGGACCTAACAGTCCGATAAGCTTGCCGTCAGGAATTTCAAAGGTAAAATCGCTCACCGCGACGACGTCCTTTTTGATTCTGCGGCTGCGGTTGGGGTATATTTTTGTAAGGTTTTGAAGTACTACTTTCATATTGTTGATTCCATGTTTTTACAGGAGTTGTTGTTTTTATCGGGTAAGATACCGTTTATATTCTAACAGAAAAGCCGGGGTGTGTCAATGATAAACATAGACAAAAAATATGCCTGCGGGGATAATTCTATGGGACAAAATATTTACCGCGCATGGAAGCTGATTCCACGCGCGGTAAGCGGTTTTTATTGATTGATATTATTCGAACCGGTAGACATTCATCTGGCCGGGGGCGTACCAGTCGCCCGAGGTGATTATGCCGTCATTCTCTGAGTAGAATGCGTCTCCGTGATAGTATTTGGTATCCTGGAAACCGTTCCATCCGAGGCGGTTTACTTTCTTTATATCCTTTGAGTAGGTTATCTTGAAAGCGCCGCTCTTGAAGGGAGTGTTGTTGACGACGCAGACATAATTCCTGCCGTCAAGCTTAAAGTGGGAGACTATTCCCGGATTTCCGTGGGAGCTCTCGACTCCGGTTATGCCGGGGATTTCGCTGCCGGTGAACTCGCCGTATCCGCCGTAGGTCTTGCCGGTCATCCATGCGCCGATCAGTTCCGCGTCGCGGAAGAAGTCGCCGAAGCGATGCAGGAAGTGGCGGTTTACCCTTGAGAGCGGCTCGAAGGTTCTTGTCCTCTCGCCGAATTCATCTATTGCGGAGACGCGATAGTTTGACATCGGCGCGCGCATATAGATGAAGAACCAGAGGATTCCCTTGCATCCGCAGGCTGCGGCCGCGCTGAGCTGCCAGCGCAGGTCGTCTTCGTCAGGTTCGCGGTATCGGTAATGGCCGACCGAAAGCAGCGTCGTCCAAAGCGGGAGCTTTGCGGCTTTCGCGGCGTCGGAATAATACTTCAGGTTGAGGAAGAAGCGGTCGGTGCCGTCCTCTTCCGGGTTCATCTGGGTGTAGCAGTCATAGCAGAGCATTTTGAATTTGCCGTTGTCCGCCATATGGGACGCCCATTCGGAAAATGTATCGAAATGAAGTATCGACTGCTCGATTCCGCGCCAATAAGGCAGGAAGTTGATGAACGGAGTGAGATTAGGAGCGACTTCAAGCTGAATTTTATTCGCAATTATGCAGGATTGAAAGTCGATTTCTCTCGACGGCTCGTCTCCGATATGAAAGCCGATGGTCGCCGGGTGCCGGCCGAAATCTTCGTAAGCTTCGGCAAAGCGCTTTTTGTATTCGTCCGGGTTATCCGCGGCTCCGTACCATCTGGCGCGGGAATCGCAGATAATCGATTTCAGCCCGTTTTCTTCGCAGGCATCGAGTATATCGAGCATATCCTGCTTCTTTGAATGAGCCGGATTGTATTCCGGGCTCATTGCGAAGCTCATTCCGAGGTCTTTCCAGTCGAGAACATCCTTCTTCTTAAGGTCACCCGTGCTTGTATAGTTCCAGAAACCTATCGGATATTTTTTCATACGGAACTCACTCCTTCAGCCATGAACGCTGTTATATGCCGATTTATCAGCCTACGCCCGGTTCAGCGGGAATAAGATAGATCGTATAGTTTTTGTTATGACCGGGATATGCGTATTCTTTTGTTCCGGCTTTATCCATGAATACCGAGTAATAGCCGTCAAAGGCTTCATACGGCAGATATTCCCAGGGTTTCGGAACCTTGACGATGTAGCGGGTGAATTCAAGCTTGCCGTCGTCGTTATATTCGCCGATCTGCACAGTGACTATGCGAAGTTTCTTTCCCCACTCGGCAAAGGGAGCGAAGATCGGGTCTTTGTTGTCTATCTCGTCGTAATAAGCATAGATGGTGCCGGAAACGGAGTCGTATGTACCCTCGTCGTCTTCGTCATCTTCGGCGGGGTCGTAGTAATAGCTGTAATAGTATGAATTTTCGGTGATTTCGAATGTCTCGCGGTCGATTATATAAGCGTCGCTGTTGTATTCGCCGTAACCGTTTTCATAAAATTCGTTATAAGAGCTGAAATGATATTTTTCGGCGGATTCTCCCGCGTAATTGACTTCTTCATCGCAGCGGTCATCTACCAATGAATAATCGAAGAAATCATAGTCGTCTCCTTCGAGGAGAGAGGAGTTGACCATAATTTTGCCTTCTTCATCTTCAGAGAAGTCGAAGCCTTTGTAATGAGCGCTGTAGGAGGAGTCATAATAGTCTCCTTCAAGCTCGCCGGTATAAGCGATAAAGGCGCGTTCGCCGTTGTAATTAAGATAAAACGAATCTCTTATCGTCCCGTCGTCATATTCGAGATGGTAGAATATGTTGTCGTATTTTTCGAGCAGATTCGAGACACGGTTCGCATCGGTAATCTCGTCGATATCATATTCGATTTCAAACGAAGGCAGTTCCATCCCCGACAAAATATACTTGGGACGGATAGCGGTGCTCATTCTTGATGTGGAGCGTTTGTTTGCCTTGAACTCAAAAATAAAGTCGTAGCAAAAATAACTTCCCTCTTCATCGTTGAACAGCACAAAATAATACGCCTCGACTTCATTGTCGTCGGAATAATAGATCTCGAAGTCTTCATCGTCGGAGCCGTTGTATTCATCGATATATGACTGTCTGTACGGGAATCTGTATATCTCGGTTCCGTCTTTCTTTTCGATGACGACATCGCCGTATTCGATCATGTCAGCGGTTGGGGCGATAAACTTGAAGCCGGGATTGAAGACTTCCTGGGCTGCCGAAACCTGATCTTTTGTCAGATAATCAACGCCTTCGTTTTCATAGATCCACTGCCAGTATGAAGTGATAACATACCAAAGCAGCGTGGGGTCGCTGAGGTCGATTTTGTCATAGTCGGTGTATCCGGCGAGTCCGGAGGAAAGCGCGAAGGCATAAGGAGTGACATACTCGACGAAGTCATCCTCGCTTCCGGCGAAAACGGCTGCGGCGCAGTTGAAGAGCATCGCCGCGGCCATAAGAATCGCAAGCAAAATCTTTTTGTTTTTCCTCATTATGTTTTGTCCTTTCTGTTTTTCGGCGGGCTTTTACAGAAGAAAAAACCCTTTGGATTCTGTTTATTTGCGGTATTGTGCGCATAAAGTAATGGCATAATCACGGCCGCCGGATTATGATGGAGGCAGAACTGCTTCCGTGACTTCGATTCAAAGCGACCTTGACATTCTTATTATATCTTATATCATAAAAAATGTCAATCCTTTTTTAACGGAAATCACGGTGATTTTATATAGAATAACATTATGCCGTCATGAGGTAATTATACAAAAACATCATAAATTTATATTATGCAGCAATCAAAAAAGCCGCGAATCCTTCGGATTCGCGGATATAGCATATAAAGTTTCGCGGGTTTTATCTGAGCATAAATATAAAAGTCGTTTTTTATATAATCATGTGATTCAGTTAGTAAAGTTGTCGAAATATCCCTGTATCAGCACAACCGGAGTTCCCTTATCGCCGCTGCCGCTTGTAAGGTCACAGAGAGAGCCGATAAGGTCGGCGAGCTGGCGCGGAGTGGTTCCCTGAGATGCCATGCTGCCCTTAAGATGGCTGTCTTTGGACTTTATGCTTTCCGAAATCGCTTCTTTGAGCGCTTCGCCCTTGAGATCCTTAAAATCATTGTCGGCAAGATACTTTAACTTGATCTCATTGGGAGTTCCGATAAGCCCCTCGGTAAAAGCAGGGGAAACCACCGGGTCGGCGAGTTCCCAGATCTTGCCTTTCGGGTCCTTGAATGCGCCGTCGCCGTAAACCATTACTTCGACGTGTTTGCCGGTCGCTTCGGCTATCTTCTGCTGTATCTCTTCGACTATCGGCTGACAGCTGCGCGGGAAGAGCTTGACGCTGTCCTCCGTCGCTTTGTTTGAACCTAAAAGACCGTATTTTTCGTTATAGCCGCTGCCGTTTATCGGTTCGGTAAGCAGGTCGTCAAGACCTAGTACGATCCTCGCTCCGGCTTCCTTCAGAATCCGCTTTGTGCGGGCGCGAGTATGAACATCACAGGTGATAACGACATCGGTATATTCAAGTATCGTTCTCGGCCGGTTCGCAAAGATAATCTCGCACTCGGCTCCGCATTCTTTTACTATATCGTAATAATATCCGACATAATCAACGCCGGTGAATTCATGCGGGACAACCCCGAAAAGCTCCCGGAATCGCTCAAGAGACAGAACATCGCTGTATGGATTGACACCGGATTCATCGATCATATCGAGGCTTACAAGCTCGTTTCCGACTTCGTCCGAAGGGTATGAAAGCATCAGCACTATCTTCTTCGCGGCTTTGGCCATTCCGCGCA
This sequence comes from Clostridiales bacterium, assembly GCA_012841635.1. GTDB lineage: Bacteria > Bacillota > Clostridia > Oscillospirales > CAG-272 > JAAZGC01. The sequence goes on from DUUJ01000048.1 coordinate 52,319, forward strand.
GACAAACGGCGAAACGGTTGCGGGAAAGTATCGGGAAGATCACGCCGACGGTATCTCCGCCGGTTTTTTTCTTCACATCTTCCGCTATATCGTCGACTGAGGCGTAATTGCCCTGCGCGCGGGCTACTATAGACTCGGTCAAAGCTATGACGTCGCGGTCACGAAGTTCAAAACCTTCGATTTCCGCCGCTTCAAGTACCGCTTTCGGAACGAGCTGTGCGAGATCGTCCCCTTTGCGGATTATCGGACAGCGTATACCCCTTGAAACAGTACCGACACGGCGCTCCTTTTTCTCCATTTTGCAGAGTTCCTCCTGAAATTGATCGAGCATGACGTTATCGCCGCTCCACAAAAAACAACAATTAATTATACCTTATTTTTTTACTGATTTCAATATAAAAGTCATGTATAATTATTAACATTTTAAATCAGATTTTAGCTCAAGTCGTATTATCGCTGTCACCGGTTTCGAGATACGAGCGGAGAATATCGTAAAATTCGGAAAATTCGCGCTTTATATTCACTATCCCGCCTTCGGTTCGGGTGAAGCAATGCTCTGAATCACCTTCGAATACTTCTTTGCCGCCGCTTATCATCTTATATGAAATCTTCATCCTGACTCCGGTTGCAAGAATTATCTTAACTATTATCTTCACCTGCTCCGGGAATACGGCAGGTTTTAAGTATCTGCCCGATACCGAGACTACCGGAGATACGATGCCCGCCGTCTCAAATTCTTCAAGACCGAACCCAACCTTGGTAAGCCAGGCGCATCTCGCCTCTTCCATCCATCTTATATAGTTCGAGTGATGAACAATTCCCATCTGATCCGTTTCATAATACTTAACATCATGAAAGTAAATAAATTCAGCTGCCATTTTATCCTTACCTGTGCCGGTATATTTTTTTGTCGAGCGCGAACACTCTCTGACTGAAGGTACCGGGTTCGATCGAGTCAAGCGTCGTACGGTATATCTCAAGGCGGCTGTCGGTCAGGTCGATCAGAGACAGAAGTTCCGCTTCCGCCGTCATCGGGACCACCGCAGCGCCGAATTCCGGCTTGCCGTGGTGGGACAGCAGCATATGCTTCAGCAGAATCGTCTTATCCCGACTGACGCCCAGATCGGCAGCGGCAATTTCCGTTTCCTCGGCGCCTAAAACCGGATGGCCGATAAGCTGCCCTTCCAATGTGTATTCCGAGACAAGACCGAGATCGGAGATCGAAAATTCTTCCTGTTTTGCCAGATCATGCATCAGCGTTCCGCAAAGCAGAAGATCTCTGTCGACAAATGACGAATACAGCCCCGCAAGAAAATCCGCGATGCGGAGCATATTCAGCGTATGCATCAGAAGACCGCCGGGAAATGCGTGATGAACGCTTTTGGCTGCCGGGATGAGGCGAAGCGCCGCCGCCTGCTTATCAAAAACATACTCGGCAAGCGAACGGTATTCGAAGTCGACCATCGAAGCTATGAGGGCGCGGATTTCCCTCTCGGCAGCGTCTATATCTATCGGGGCGGTTTCGGTAAGGGCGGATCTGTCGTAGGTTTCGCCGTCTGCCGCCAAGGCTAACTGAGATGCTATCATCTGAAGCGATCCCTGGTACTACGAGACTTTTCCGCGCAGCTTAACCACCTTGCCGGAATCGGACGGAGTAAGCGAACCCGAGTAATCCCACATTTTTATATCCATCTGGCCGGTTTTATCGGCGATGTTGCCGGCAAAATAAGGTTTGCCGGTCGATGAGGTGCGCACGGCGGAATCTTTTAATATATAATAGCCTTCAATGTCGTCTCCGCTTTTGATTTCGACTATCGGCTTCTGAATATCCATACATTTTCCTCTCGTAAAGACTTATATATATAATAACACCGAATTTGAAACTGGATATAAACAAATGTATGCCATGAAACAAATAACGCCGATTTTTATAAAATTCCTTCCGGGCTGTTGCATTTCAAGGCGGTTTCTGGTATAATATTCAGAGTCGCGCCGAGCGCGGGAGGGGCGTCCGGCGGATGTTTTAAAATATATTATAAAGGAAAACCAATAAAATGCATATCTTCTGTCTTGACCTTGAAGGAGTTTTGGTACCGGAAATCTGGATTGCCTTTTCCGAAGCGAGCGGGATTCCGGAACTCCGGCGCACAACCCGCGACGAACCGGATTACGACAAGCTTATGCGCTGGAGACTCGGCATACTAAAAGAGCACGGTCTCGGGCTTTCGGAAATACAAAATGTCATCAGAACGATCGACCCGCTTGACGGCGCCGTGGAGTTCCTCGACGAGCTGCGCGCTCTCGCTCAGGTAGTAATTTTAAGCGACACATTTACCCAATTCGCCGCGCCGCTGATAGAAAAGCTGGGAAGACCGACAATCTTCTGCAATTCGCTGGAAGTCGCTCCGGACGGCGAGATTACCGGTTACAGGATGCGGATAAAGGACAGCAAGCTTTCGACCGTCAAGGCGCTTCAGTCGGTCGGTTTTGACACGATAGCCGTCGGAGACAGCTACAACGACCTTGCGATGATCCGCGCCGGAAAATCCGGCTTCCTCTTCAAATCGACAGAGAAAATAAAAGCCGATAATCCCGATTTGCCGGCGTTTGAAGAATTCGACGATCTGATGTCGGCGCTCAAAAAAGCCATATCTTAACATCCGCCGCGGTTTTTTTATCTTTTCATCAGTTTTTATACTGTTTTGCGCAGATGCCGCAAGCGCTGTATCCCTGCGCCAAAAGGTCATAAATTCCCTGAATGTCATCAAGTTCGACAACTAATCGGTTTTCGTCCTTGATTTTTTTCGCCGCGCGGCAGTTTGCATCCAGATGCAGGCACATGGTTGAAGTGTTTAATATCACCGTGATTTTGTTGCTTTTTTCGAGATTTTCTTCTGCTACGGGTTCGGGAACCGTTTCTTCCGGCTGAACTACGGGCTGCGGGGCTTGCTCCGGTGTCTCCGCGCGCCGGCAGTATTCGCATTTTACGTAACCTAACGCCTCAAGCGCCGCTATGTCGGCTATTGAACCTTCCCAGCGGTTTTCGTCTTTAATTTGGGCAGCATATGAACAGCCGGCGTAGTGGTATTTGCCGGAGTTTATGTTTACAATTACTTTTATGCCGCCGGCAGCCAGACAATTAAGCGCATCCGCCGCCTTACCCGATGCGGCTGCACCTCCTGCTATATATACGGCGCCTTCCGCGTTTTCCGGGGACGGGGGCGGAGTAATTGTTTCCGGCGTGGTTTTGTCGACCGGTTGGGCCATGTCTGAAGGCGACGGAGTCTGAATTACTTCTTCCGACTCCTGCGAATGTTTTAAACACCACGAACAGACGATATAACCGTGGTTTTGAAGGGTTGATTCGCTTATCCTGCGGACCTGGCGGTTTTCATCGGCTATTTTTGCTGCGTAAGGACAGTCCGCGTAAAGATGATATTTCCCGGTCGAATGATTTATAATAAGCTCCCCCGCAGATTCCTCTTCGGGGAGGGAGGAAAAAGAGTCGTTGGAAGTAATGGCGTCAGCAACTAAAACCGTGTTGTTGGCCGTATTTTTTGAAGCTGCAGTTTCCTCTGTCACCGTTTCGGTAACTATATCAAAGGTTGTTTCGGGAATTTCGGATAAAACGGATTCGGCAAGAGGCGACGGTATATTTTCAGCTTCGGCGAAATCTTCTTTATTTTCTTCCGAAGCAACAGGAAACGTTTCAGATTCCGAATCGTTTGCAGCTATGGCTGTTATTGCCGGTTCTATCGGGCTGATTTCGATTTCGACCGCTCGGTTATTTGCGCAGGATGTTAGCAGCAGGATGAGAGCCGCGAAAAGCGCGGTTAATTTCCGGCGCATGAAAAAACACCTCCTCCTTTCCGGAAAACGCTAAAAAGGAGCCTTTGGGCTCCGGTGATATAAACTAACGTTATTGCTGCCTTTTCAGATGCTTATAACACAGCAGTGAAGACGGCAATAATATATAATTTAGTGAAACTTGCAATATCGGTATCAACCTGACATTTTAATTATACCACTTCGGGTTTTAGATGTCAAGATGTTTTGGTGTTCAAAAACATTCATCTTTTGGGGTATTTTACGAACCCGGCGAATTATCGCCTATATCGATTATTCCGAATCGCTTCCCTTTACATATCTGATTTTTCTCATGCGTTTTATTACTGCCATCAGCTCCTGCTTCCGGGGAATGTCCAAAAAGCGTTCGGTTGTCGTGAAAAATGAGGAATAGAGAAAATCAGCTCCGTTTGTCTCGATCATTTCGTAGAGTTCATCAATCCTGCCCTGAATGTCAATCCTGCGGCTTTTTTTCGAGATTTCAAGGTATCGAAGCATGAATCCGATGGCATCAAGCTGACGTTTGGTTATAATGTCATGAAGTCCCCGAACGTCGATCATCTCATCGCCGATGATTATAAATCCCATATCGGAAACTTCAAGCTTTTCGCTTACGTAGGATCATGATAAAATTCCGGTTCAAACGCATAACCGTCCCAAGCAGTAGAAGGAAAAACCACTTCCATTTTTCCTTCATACATTTCTTTGTAGGTTGTGGTTTCATTTTGCATTTGTAACAGATAGTATTTAAGCCTTTTCAATAAAATATCGCCCTTCTTTCAAACAGCGGTCGGAATGGAACTGCAACGGATAAAAGGACGATTATATATTGAAATAAAAAAACAGCGCACCCATATCGGATGCGCATAAATATTTTCTGCTGTTCAGCTTTCAGCGGCAACTAACGGCAGTCAATACCACATCTGATACTTCATATATAATCGTCGTCATATTGACCACCTGCCTTTACTTAATTTATTGTGAAATTATTATAACAGATTTCAACGGATTTGTCATGGGGAAACGGAAATAAATCGGGCTGCCGGCATAAATCCGGCAGCCCAATCGCTTGCGGTAATTTCAGAAAATCCGGAGAGTTTTATTTCTCTTTTTTTCCGAAAATCAATTCCAGAATGATATAAAAGACACCGAAAAGTATTCCTGCCACCGGCCAGATGATCCAGCTTCGCTGCCAGTCCAATGTGATGAAGCTGTAAGCCAGGTAAATGGCTGTCGCGACAAGCCAATAGACCCCTATGATCGGTCCGATCTTTTTGCCCAGTATTTTTTTGTCGGGATGATAATCATCTTCCTGCAATAATCTGGAATAAGTTCCCCGAACAATACCGGCGCTGACAAAGAGATACACGGCGATCGCAACGATTGCAATGCCAACGGCAATTACGGCATTTCCCTCAACCTGAATCAGTTTCGGCAGAAAATCCGAGGCTACGAAGGTGGCCATCGCAACAATGCAGAGCACGACGCCGATGACAATGTGCACAACGTACTTTGGCATAAAGCTCTGGAGCCGTTCTTTAACCATGCCGTCTATGCCGTATGCCGTTTCAAACGGTTCCTTGTCCATCCACTCAAAATCTTTGAGCTTGAACCCTTTCAGGAGAAACAGAGCGACTGCGCCGGCAACGATGAACGCTGCAACGATTAAACCGAGCGGTTCGGCAAAGAATTGTTTTCTCCATATTGCAGACAGGATCGGCGGTATAGCTGCCATGATGCAGAGCCAGACCCCGAAAGCGATCGGTTTTGCGCTCTTTAATTTGGCATTGATAAATGCGTTTGCTTCTTCCATGCTTAATCTGCGAAGGGAACTTCCGGATTCTTCCGCCTCTTCCGGAATTAATTTGGATTCAATCTCATCTTTTACGAGATAGTCGGTGCTGACTCCGAAGAGATTGCTCATTGCAAGAATCCTTTCCAGGTCTGGCGTGCTCTGCGCGCCTTCCCATTTGGAAATCGCCTGCCTGCTGACCCCTAACTTTTCGGCCAGCTCCTCCTGCGACCAATTGTTTTGTTTGCGCAGTTCAATGATTTTGTCTGCTAAGATCATGATTATTACCTCCATTTTCTTTAGATAGCCTTTGTGGCTTTCTGTGATCATATTATAGCAGAAACAGCGGTTGCATACTACCAAGCGAACCTTGAACTTTCGCAACGGACGGTTGCAAATTCTTTTTTTATGTTAATTTGACGAGGCAAATTTATCGGGAACATGCTTTTTTAGAAACGGCAATATTTTTAATCTGATATAATACAAATCATACATGATCACACCCCGTCGAGTTCTATTTTGAATACGGCTGCGCCGTCGGGCGCGACTTTATTGAAGAATTCCACGCGCTTTTCGGAAAAGGGGAAATCTTCTTCATATCTTGCGACATAATCAAGCTTTTCTTCAATGGCGTATTTTGCCGGCAGTATCGGAAAGTCGGTAATATTCGTGACTTTGCGGATTGGATACCGCGACTGAACGTGAAGGTTGTTGTAGTATTCCGCGTAGGGATTATAGACATAGAGCAGATAGCTGCCGTCACTTCGGCGCATGAGCGTATGTGGCAGGTTGACTGTCAGCGGGTCTGTCTGTTTTTGCAGCCTTATAAAGATTTCTTTTAAAGCTTCGAGGAAGCCCAGAGAAATTTTACTGAAATAGAGGATATCGCCGAAATCGAGAAAATCGCCCTTGACCCTTGGGAAGGGAGTGTAGTTCTCCGGCACCCATTTAAGGTCTCCCTGATATTCGGCGCGGGTATCCGGTTTATCGGGATATGAGTCCAGACCGGCAAATAAATCGATTTCAGCGGGAAAGGAATTCAAAATATTATCCGGGATAACCGCAAAGAGCTGCTGCGGATAGCGGACGTCTTTATCGGTGAGTTTATACTGTGGGCAAAGAGGCTCGTTTGTCCAGTCGAAATCCGCCGGAACGGTGCCTACGACAGCGTCCTTATATTCGCGCACCGACTGCTTTTCGCTTTCGCCCAAAAGGTCGTAATTCGGCACGAACAGGGGATTTTTAAGCCCGTCGAGCGATTCGGGCTTTATAACTCCGCTGATGACAAGCCCGTAACGGCTGAGTTCGGTCAGATATTTATGCGGCGACCAGCGGCGGGTGGCGATATACTCGGGCAGAAGATTATTATGCGCCGTTTCCGACCAGAGGATCATCGGTCCGGATATCTCCGTCACATCATGGCTGTATGCGTATTCAAACCAGCCGCGCAGCGTCTTCCACTGATCCGCCGTAACTCCGTCGGCAAGGCAGACTAAAAGACCGGACGCGGCTCTTTTTATCGGCTCGCCGCCTTTCAGCATCTGATAGCCGAGCATTCTGTATGTCGTGCGCTCGAGACTCGCCGGCCGGTGCGCCAGCACGTCGTATTCTTCCGTCGAGTCCTTGACGCCAATCATGGTAAGCAGGTGTTCGGGGCCGATATGCGCGCTCATCAGCGGTACCATGGTAACAAGCTTGTGAAAAAGTTCGGGTTGAGTCGGACCTCGGACGCTGTCCGGCAGGACGTTGAGCGTTACGCTGTCAACTCCCGCTTCGATAAGCGCGGGCAAGTCCATTCCGACGACATAAAGAGTTTCAAACGGGTCGGTAAGATACGCTCCAAGAATCGAGACTTTCGCGTTGATTTCGGCAAGAGAGGCGCAGAGCTTTTTGAGAAAACCATTCCAGCGCCATGCCGAAAACCTTATCCAGCTTTCGCGGTGTTCTCCCCATATCCAGGTCCGGCGGGCGTTTTGTTGTTCTGACGAGTCGGAATCCATGCCTGCGGCGATATCTTCCGGAAGCGTCAGACCTGCGTGAGTTACGAATTGATCGACATAATCAGCCGAATAATCGCGAGATGAGCAGCTTCCGGGAACGGGGCAGAAGCAGTCGGACAGATGAACGCCGGCAAGCCCGTAGTCTTTCACGGCTTCACGGCATTTTTTGATGAAAAAGTCTTCGTAATAGCTGCCGTCGTCGAGACGTTTAAGCACGTTCATGAAAATAGAGTTTCGCTCGCCGTTTATGAAGACGCCCCGGTTTTCGGTCAGCCACTCTTTGTGGTAGTAGTTGTTCATGCTGCGGCCCATAACGCTGAGATAGGCGGCGATATTATGCCCGCGGAGAACTTTTACAAGTCCGCGGAGGCGGTAATTCGTCCAGGTCTGGCGATATCGGATATGATTCCGCGCGCAGCCGTATGACGCGCAGAAATCCGGCGGGAAGACCGCTTCTTCGTCCATTCCGTTATGGAGATGGATTATATCCGGATGGAATACGAACAGCATGACCGCGTGCGGCTTCATTTTCATACGTGACAACAGCTCGCCGACTCCATAGTCGGGCTGCGTTGCGTCGAAGCCGAGCAGCTGCATCCAGAGATACAGCTTATCTCCGTCCCGCCAGGTGTGAAGGAATTCCGGCTGAGTGTTATGATTGTTATCCATGTTCCCTCTTTCGGCTCATGCGGTGGTTAAAGCACGGGCCGATTTCCTCCCGATTTATGTTATGATATTAATCTCTTTATAAAATATTATAAGAGAAAAATCATTATTTGTCAATGATAAATCGGAGATAATATAACAAATATCGCATATATAAAAAAACCGCCGTGAAGCTATACCTGATACGGCATAGGGATCTCACCGCGGTTTATATTATTGTAATTAATTATCCTTTTCCGCTTCCGCAAGGGCTTTATCGATATTATTATAAAAACAGGCGGGGGAAAGATCATCGGAGAGCGCGTTTTTTATGAGATAAGACCGGATTGCGTAGCAGAAGGCGCATTTTGTGGGATAGCCGCCCTCGTCGGGCGTAAAGCCGCGTTCCGCGGCGTATGAATACAGCGCGCCGACTCCCTTATCTTTCAGCAGCGCCGCGACGGGGTATTTTTTCTCCGGGATATTTCCGTTAAGATAGTCTCTTGTATCAATCGAAAGTCCCGGGCAGCCGGCCGGAACGGCGTTGCCGTATAAATCAAAGTGGCAATGCTGCGGACGCATGATATCCCGGCATGGGGGAGAGCTCAGAAACGCTTTATAGGGCTGTTTTTTATATATCTCCGATGCAATGGCGAGGGCGCGTCCGTTCATTCCGAGACCGTATTCACGGGCGGTGTCGGTAACATAATCCTTTCCTAAAATCCCTTCAAGCTCTTTGCGGGTATAGGTACGATTGTGATTAAGCTTTAAAAGCCGGCGGAGGAATCGCTCCTGCCAGATAAAGTAATCAAAGCCCTCTTCGTTCAAATGCCGCGCCAAATTGATCACGCGGTCAAGCGGAACATATTCGATGTGAAAAGGATCGGCGGAAATCATCACCGAAGTGACGCCGCGCTTTGAAAGCTCTTTGAGACGTTTTTTTACGATGTCATCATCCTTTGCCCAGAATGCGTTTGTTTCTATATAGTCAACGGCGATGTTGTGCCGATTCAGCGCTTCTATCAGCGTCAGAAGAGCGGTGAAGTTCATGAAAGGTTCTCCGCCGCCGATGTGAACGGATGTGGTTCCCGCTTCTCTCAGCAGCGCGGCGGTTCTTTCGGCTTCGTCGGCTGTGATGAAGTCTTTCGGGCATGACGGAGAGGAGCCGAACATACAGTGACGGCAGGCGGCCGTGCAGACATAGTTTGTAATGATTCCGGAATAATAAGGTGTGTTCATGTTTGTTTTTCTCCAAATGTGATATCTTGTTTAATTATACATTATATATTATCTTTTGTCAAATAAATTCAACTTCAAACAATTCAATATTGTTATCTTGTATCAAAACTGATTATCGGATATTATCTGAATTGAGCGGCATTAACGAATTTGTTATTTTAGGTACAGTTTACGTCAGGTTTACAATTTGTTATCGATATTTTTGTTAATGTGTGTTAAAATTTCCTCGTACCAAAGTATTGGATACTGAATGTATATTTATTCAAGAAAAAGGAGAGTTTACAATGAAGAAAATTGCATCATTTTTACTGATCGCGCTTCTTGCGGCAATGCTTGCCGTGCAGAGCTTTGCGCTTCCTCCGCGTATCGCAACGATCACAATCCCGAAGGTAGGGGAAAACACCCCCGTTATCGACGGCGTGTTTGATCCTTTCGAAGGATGGGGGGACCCGCTCGTACACATCGACAACGATTCCTACGCAAATTACGTCACCCGTCAGGACGATCCCTCCCACACCACCGAAGATATCAAGGGATACTACAGATGGGATGAAAAGTGCTTCTACTTCTGCTGCGTCGTAAAAGACGCCGACCATGCCAACCCCTCCAACCCGGGCGACAACCCATGGAAGGGCGACTCAATGCGTTATGACATCCAGACCAATCTCGAGTCAGATGACCTGGGCGACACATCAAAGTATTGGTTCGCGCTCTGTGACGACGGCTCGGTTTACTTCTTCAACGAGAAGATTGAATCCGTTGTCGGCGGAGATGTCTTGAACGAAAACGGCGGCGAATACTGCCAGGCTTACGCGGTAGTTCACGACGAGGCAACCGGCACCACCGTTTACGAAGTCGCGGTTCTCTGGGAATTCAACACTCCCGCCGGAACCAAGATCGAAAAGGGTTATGAATTCGTAACCGCGCAGAGAGTTATGGAAATGTCCACCGACGATCTCGAACCCACTCAGTCGGTACAGCTCTGCGGTTATGAAACCGACCCCAACAACACCGGAACGAAGTGGTTTGTGGCTACCCTCGGCGAAGCCGCGCCTGAAATAGTTATCGAAGCAGACCCCGCACCCGAACCGGCTGCCGAGGCAGAAGCTCCGGCGGCTGAAGCTGCCGCTCCCGTGGCGGAAGCCGCAGCTCCCGCGCAGGCCGCTCCCCAGACCTTTGACGCCGGCGTTATTGCCGTTGTCGCCGCGATAATTTCCGGAGCAGGCTACGCGATTTCAAAGAAAAAGAGATAATATCGCATCTTTTCTTCCGCGTCGAGTTTATCGGCGCGGATTTTTCAATCCATCGAAAACACACGGCTGCCGCGACAGCCGTGTGTTGTTTATTTTGCGAAGAGGATGATAATTATTCCGCCGCCTTGAAATTGTATATCGGTTTCAAAATGTCGATTATATCGACCGACTCGCGGATGTCGTCTATTATATCGTCAAACGATTTATACGCCATCGGGGCTTCGTCCAATGTTCTCTTATTTATGGACGTCGTATAGATTCCGGACATCGATTCCTTATACTCATCCATATCGAGAACCTCTTTTGCCCTTGTTCTTGACATAATCCGGCCGGCGCCGTGCGGGGCGGAATAATTCCATTCGGGATTGCCCTTCCCTCTTGCAAGGATGCTTCCGTCCC
>DUUJ01000049.1 GCA_012841635.1 Clostridiales bacterium
CGAAGCTGATGATGCAGCGCCGCGTCAAGAATTATCGGATCGCTGTCGGAAAGATGGTTCGCGCAGACGATGAACGGCCCTTTCTCCGGCTCGTTTTCGGTACCCGAAACCCGGATATTGAAAAACCGGCGGACGGCGGGTCCGAAAAAGTCATATACACCTTTGTAGCTCATCTTTTACCCTCCGTAAGAGACGCTTCCGCTTCAAGCGCCGCAATTTTATCCCCGCATTTTTCCCGCACAACACCGCTTGCCCATTCGATGCAAGCTTTTAGGTCATGAACGGTGTTGTCATACAATATCGAATCGGGAGCCGGCTTCAGCGGCGCGGCGGCGCGGCTCGAGTCGTTTTTGTCGCGAAGTTCGAGTTCCGCCCGGACTTCTTCGAGAGTTTTCGTGTCTCCCTTTTCGCGCAGCTCCAGCCATCTCCGCTTTGCCCGCTCGGCAACTCCGGCTGTCAGAAAAATCTTAACGTCGGCGTCGGGAAGAATGACTGTCCCGATATCCCGGCCGTCCATCACGACGGAGACGGTGTTTGCAATCCCGCGCTGGCAGGAAAGCAGAAACTCCCGCACCTGCGGCACCGCAGAAACGTCGGACGCCGCCATCGAAACCTCCGGGGTGCGGATAAGCCCCGAAACGTCTTCTCCGTTGAGAATAACCGCCTGGCGGCCGTCTTTATGCTCCATCGTGATGTTGATGCCGGGAAGGCAGCCCGCGACGGCTTCATGGGATGAAGTATCCCGTCCCTGTCTTAATACGTACAGCCCGACAGCGCGGTAAAGCGCGCCGGTGTCGACATAGACAAAGGGGATTGTCTTCCCGAGTTCCGCCGCAAGTCCTTTCGCGAGGCTGCTTTTTCCAGCTCCTCCGGGACCGTCGATGGCTATCTGAATATATTTACCCGACATTTTTTATACATCCTTATAAGTCGTTTTATTTGCCGATTCGGCGGCCGCATCGGCCGCCAGCCGCGCCGTCATCCAGGCGATCTGGAGATTAAATCCGCCGGTGTAGCCGTCGACATCGATGACTTCGCCCGCGAAATAAAGCCCCGGCAGTTTTTTCGCCTCCATCGTCCGCGGGTCAAGCTCCTTTGCCGAAACCCCGCCGCGGGTGATAACCGCTTCTTCAATCGGTCTTGCCGAGATAATCGTCAGCTCAAATCCTTTGAGCGTTTCGGCGAGTTTTCGGCGCTGTTCCTTAGTTACCGAATTGACTTTTGTCGCCGTGTCGATGCCGGTGAGTCTTACCACAACGGGTATCAGCTTGTTCGGCAGCAGCCGGTCGAGGGAATTCTGAAACTCGCGGTTCGGCGTTTCGGCAAAATCCCGCAGAATTCTTGCGTCAAGCATCCCCTCGTCAAGCGCGGGTTTGAGGTCGATTTTCGCCTTGTATGTCTTTCCTGCCGAAAAATCAAGGTAGGCGGAAGCGGAGAGTATCATCGGTCCCGATACGCCGAAATGGGTAAACAGCATCTCGCCGAAGTCCTGAAAGACCGGCTTTTTCTTGTCGCCGTATATCCGGAGCGCAACATTTTTCAGCGACAGCCCCATAAGCTCTGAGCAGAAATCTTCTTCGGCATTAAGCGGAACAAGCGACGGAGAAAGCGGCGTCACGCTGAGTCCCGCCTGCCGTGCAAGGCGGTATCCTGCGCCGGTGCTGCCAGTCGCGGGATAGGAAAGCCCGCCGGTCGCGACGATGACTGCGTCGGAATATATCTTACGCCCGTCGGAAAGAATTGCGCCTCTCGCCGCGCCGTCTTCGATTATCAGCTCCTCCGCGAAGCCGGAAATCAATTCTGCGCCCTTAGAATACCGCCGCAGAGCGGCGACGACGTCGAGGGAGCGGTCGGAGACGGGAAACACCCGCTTTCCCCGCTCGGTTTTGAGCGGAACGCCCAACGACTCAAAAAACGCCATCGCGTCCCGGGGGCTGAATTTAGAAAGGGCGGTGTATAAAAAGCGCGGGTTGCGCGGGATGTTTGAAAGAAACTCGTCTTGGGCGCAGTCGTTTGTAAGGTTGCACCTGCCTTTGCCGGTTATCCCTAATTTCAGCGCGGTGCGATCCTTATGCTCGACGACGGCGGCGGGGACGCCAAGCTCGCAGAGCCTTCCCGCCGCCATAAGCCCGGCGGCGCCTCCGCCTATGACTAAAACCAATTCTATTCTCCGATTATTTTCTGCCGATGTCGGTTCTGAAATGCGCGCCGGCAAAGCTGATTTTTGAAACTCCCGAGTAAGCTTTTTCTATCGCCTGAGCGAGATTTTCCCCCAGCGCCGTAACGCCTAAAACCCGCCCGCCGGCGGTGACGATATTGCCGTCTTTGAGCGCGGTTCCGGCGTGGTAAACGCAGGTGTCGGGCAGGGCGTTCGCTTCGGAAAGACCGCTGATTTCAAAGCCCTTTTCGTATTTTTCCGGGTAGCCGCCGCTCGCCATTACAACGCAGCAGCTCGCTTTATCGCTCCATTCAAGGTCGATGTCCGCAAGTCCGCCGTCGATGCAGGCGTCGATAATATCGACAAGGTCGGTTTTGAGCAGCGGCAGCACAACCTGCGTCTCCGGGTCGCCGAAGCGGGCGTTATATTCAATAACTTTCGGGCCGCTTTCTGTCAGCATGAGCTGGAAATAGATAACTCCCTTAAAAATTATGCCTTCCGAGCGAAGCGCGTCGATGGTCGGCTTGAAAACCGTTTCTTCGGATATCCTCGCGATCTCCGGGGTATAAAAGCGGGAAGGGGAAAAAGCGCCCATTCCGCCGGTGTCAAGGCCGAGATCGTTGTCAAGCGCGCGCTTGTGATCCTGGCTTGACACCATAGGGACGACGGTCTCGCCGTCGGTGAAGCTGAGGACGGTACATTCGGATCCTCTCAAAAACTCCTCGATGACGACTCTGTCGCCGGAGCTGCCGAAGGCTTTTTCGAGCATTATCGTTTCGAGAGCCGCTTTCGCTTCCGCTTCGTTTTCGGCGATGACGGCGCCTTTTCCGAGCGCAAGGCCGTCCGCTTTTACGACTATCGGATATTCGTTTTTCTCGGCGATATATTCAAGCGCGGTTTCGGGCGAGTCGAAGACTTCGTATCCGGCGGTAGGTATGCCGTATTTCTTCATCAGCCCTTTGGAAAAGACCTTTGAGCCTTCGAGCATCGCGGCGCGGGCGCAGGGGCCGAAAGCGCG
>DUUJ01000050.1 GCA_012841635.1 Clostridiales bacterium
GACGGCCGGGCAGCCGGCCGTCCTTTCGGGTGTTCGGATTGATTATTGCAGTATTTCAAACTTGTATCCGACGCTCCAGACGGTCTTGAGAATCCATTTGTCGGAAACGCCTTCGAGCTTTTCGCGGAGACGCTTGATATGGACGTCAACTGTGCGGGAATCGCCGAGATAATCGAAGCCCCAGACCTTGTCAAGAAGCTGGTCGCGGGTGAAAACGCGGTTGTAGTTGGCTGCGAGGAAGTAGAGCAGCTCAAGTTCCTTCGGAGGAATGTCTACCGACTTGCCTTTGAGCTTAAGCTCATATTTCTGAAGGCTGATCTCGATGTTGTCAAATTTGATGACCTCATCGTCGCCGGTGTTGTCATGAGCGGTGTAGCGGCGGAGAACGGCTTTGACGCGAGCGGAAAGCTCTTTGGTATCAAACGGCTTTACGATGAAGTCGTCGGCGCCGAGTTCAAGCCCGAGCACCTTGTCAAAGACTTCGCCTTTGGCGGTGATCATGATGATCGGCTTTGAGCTGCCTTCGCGGATTTCGCGGCAGACCTGCCAGCCGTCTTTCTTCGGGAGCATTATGTCGAGCAGAACAAGGTCCGGCTCATACATTTTGAAGTAGCTGAGTCCCTCAACACCGTCGTTCGCGGTCTTTACTTCATAGCCTTCGTTCTCGAAATACATGCGGAGCATGTCGCAGATGTTGACATCGTCATCGATAACAAGAAGTTTGGTTCCCATTTATTAATTCCCTTTCATAATAGATTTCGTTTTCCGGGACGCCGCGTATCGGCGTCGTTTAATTTTGAAGTTCGTTATTTTTTTGACTATGTTCATTATATACCTATTGAGTGATGGTTTGGTGATTATTGTGTTAAATTTTTATTAACCTGATAAAAATTTTAACAAACCGGCCCGAATTCAAGCTGTTTTTGTTTAAAATCCATGTAAAATCGCCAGATATTCATAAATATCCGATTCGAAATACAAGTCCCGCATTATACCGTTGAATATTTGAAAAAACCGTGCTATAATAATACAGCGGCCAGCGGAACAAAACATACTCCCCGTTGTCTTATAAAAGTAAAAACAATTCCAATTATTTCTTGAAAGGAACAGTTAAATGAAACCAAACAAGCGTTATATAACGCGGCTGACGGCTGTTTTAACGGCTTTGCTGCTTGCGGCCGCGGCGGGCGTCACCGCCTTTGCCGAAACAATTCCTTTTGCCGACGTTCCGGAGTCGGCGTGGTATTACTCGGACGTAAAATCCGCGTATGAAAGCGGGCTTATCAACGGCAAAAGCGAGGACACCTTCGCCCCCGACGATAATTTGACTTACGCCGAAGCCGTCAAGCTCGCAGTATGTATGTATCAGAAGCATACCGAAGGAAAGGTAACGATAACTCCCGGCGATCCCTGGTATATAAGCTATGTCGATTACGCGAAAAGCCACGGGATTATATCCGGAGATTATACATGGGATAAAGCCGCAACCCGGGCCGGATACATGGGCATCTTTGCAAACGCCCTTCCGAATGACGCGCTCAACGCGATAAACGATATCCCGGACGGCTCGATCCCGGATGTTCCGATGTCATCCGCATATGCCGCGGCTATCTACAAGCTCTACCGCGCCGGTATCGTTCAGGGCGTCGATGTAATCACTCGATCGGCCGACCCCGATTCAAACATCCGCCGCTCCGAAGTCGCCGCGATACTGACAAGAATGATGGACACTGGCGCCCGTATCCGCTTTGATACGGGTACATCCGACTTTCGCATAACGGCTCAGCCGGCAAGCGCAAAAGGAGCGCGAGGCTCGCAAGTAAGCTTTTCGGTGGCGGCAGAAGGCGGCACCGTACCCTATTCATACGAATGGCAGCTCCGCTCATCACAAGGCGACTGGAAACCCGCCGGTTCGGCTCTTAACGGCAAATCGACCATAACTCTTACATTGGGAGACTGGATTGACGGCGACAGCTGGTTCATCCGCTGCGTGATCAAAGATGCTTACGGCAGAACGGCAGCTTCGTCGGCCGCGTCGATAACCCTCACCGCCGGCACTCCGCTGAAGATCAGGTCTCAGCCGAAGGATGCAGCCGCCAAAAACGGCGAATATGTCAGCTTCAAAGTTGAAGCCGAAGGCGGCACGGGAATATATAAATACGACTGGCAGAGGTCAGACTCCCTTATTCCCGGTCAGTGGCTGAGCGTCGGAAAAGACTCAAATACATACGGCTTTTATGTCGAAGCAAAGGACTTTGAAAACGGCACCTCGGTCCGGTGTGTCGTCACCGATACAGCCGGCAGCAAGGTCGTATCGGAACCGGCAAAGGTAACCGAATATGCAGAAGTGCTTTCGTTCTATAAGCAGCCCGAGAGCATCCTTGCCGCGGAAGGACAGACGGTCAGCTTCAGCGTTATGGTTACCGGCGGCAAGGCTCCTTATAAATATGCCTGGCAGTATATGACAGACGAGGTATCTTACTGGCAGTCAAGCGTAATGGGCACTCTTTCCGGTCAGGTATTTATTACAACGGTAAGCGAGCAGATGATAAGGACGAACTATCGCGTCCGCTGCGCCGTGACCGATGCGAACGGCGACACCATCTATTCGGACGCCGCCTATATCAATAAAAATGCAGCGACAGATCCGACCGGCACTCTTAAAATCATCTCTCAGCCTCAGAGTATAGTTGTATCCGCCGGACAGACAGCCGCCTTCGGCATAACCGCGACGGGCAGCGGAACTCTCCGTTATGTCTGGCAGATTTCCTCTTTGTCGAGCCCGTCATTCTGGACGAATCAGCAGGACGGAAGCTCGAATACCTTCTCATTTATCGCTTCCGACGAGCTGCTCCGGCAGGGAATTTTCGTTCGATGCCTGGTTTATGACGGTTCCGGCAACTATATCGTATCGGATACCGCCACGGCATCCTTGACAAACATCAATCCGTCGTCGCTGAGGTTCGTAACTCACCCGGTGCAGCAGATGGCTAAGGTTGATACAACCGTCACCTTTACCGCAGAAGCGACCGGCGGCACCGGCACCATCACCTATCAATGGCAGGTCGCCTATGTAAGCGGCAATATAGCGGTTTCCTCATGGGCTGACATTCAGGGAGCGACTTCCTCGACTTATTCATTTACAGCCTCAAGTCCCACCGGCGGTTTCGGCTACTTCGCGTACCGCTGTGTTGCGCAGGACGGCTCCGGCGTGACCGCATATTCCGACGCGGCTCCCCTTATAGTCTATTATTGATATATTTGCGTAAATAAAACTTCCGTCTCCCCGGATAAAAATGTCCGGGAAGACGGATTTTTTTGTTTTATAAGTGCTGTATTATATGTCAACAAAGATATTTAAGTCTGTCAAAGCTTCTTTATCAGAATCTCCGTCGTGTTTTCAAACATTTCGCCTTCCGAACCGCATTCAAGCACTATTGCATAGTTGATTTTATTTTCGTCGTCCATTACCGTTCTGATATGCTGAATATACGGCAGTTCGGTCGTAATATAGGCATGGTAACCCAAACTTCGCAGCTCCATTTTGTGTTCGTCCGCCTTATACATATCCCGCCGGGAGAAATAAAGCCTTGATTTCCAGCGCAGCGGCTTATCCGAGACGGCGCGGTCGTAAAAGGCGATTTTTTCGTCTGATACCACTAACCTTCTGACCCATTCATAGCTGCCTTCCGGCTCGTTGATCAGAATTTTCGTCTCAACGATTCCGTCTTCCGGTTTCCACAAAGTCACCTCGGTCGTGATTTTCTTCGGCGTTATATCCGGGCAATAAACGACATTGTGGTAATCCTGATCTTTCAGCAAGGTGTAAATCTCCCACCTGTCATACGAGTAGCATCCGGCGTCGACAAGCAGCGGCTCTTTGCCCAGGTAGACGAGAGTCTGAGGGCGACCGGCGTGCTGATGCGGGTGAGGGAAGTCCATAGCATCGCAAAAGAGGGTAATATCTCCCCGCCGCAGTATCGCCATCCGCGAATCGGGGAAGAGGCGGTCGGTCAAATCACGGCTGAAATCGAGAGGGAATAACTCCGCCACCCAGCGGATATCCTCTTCGGCGCTCATCGCATATGAGTCGGAGATGCGCAGCGCCCTCCCGTCCGGAGCCATGCAGTGATACATCCATTCATACTGCCTCGAGATGCTCTCTTTCAGTCCTGCAACAGGCGGAAGACCGTTGTTTTCAAGCATCAGATACGCTTCAAGATAGAGACGGGCGATAAAATGAGAATACGAAGGGCTGTTTTCGTTTGAGCCGCCGTCTTTGTATATCGCCCCTTCCATGTTCATTTTAACGGTATCCGAACCGAGCGCGACATATTCCCCGGCGTTTTTAAGCCACGGCAGCAGCGCCCCCGCCATAACGAGAGCGACGCCGATCTGGAGCACATGGTTCTGCGCGTAATTTCTCGAAATCCGCTCCCGCGCTTCCTCCGCCAGATGTTCCGCGTGCAGCTCGACAAAATCATACAGCCAAAGCCAGTCGGCTTCGGAAAAAGGCGCGTCCTGCAGCATGAACATCCCGTGCAAAAGCGAAAGCGTTCGCCAGGAAACCTGCATATCCCGCCATACCATATCGGTTTTTACATAATGAATATCCGGATCATAGGGCTGATACGGGTGCGCGCCCGACCATCCGCGTACGATTTCCAGCCATTTGTCCGAATACTTCGGGTCGCCGGTGCGAAGATAGGCGTGCGCCGGCGGAATTGTCATATACAGCCGCTGAGGCCAGATCTGCCACTCGTATTTCGGGCGGAAATTTGTACCGGCGGTATACGCAAAGGATTTTTCCCAGTTAAACTCCCCGCCGCTCCGAAACACATCAAAAAGGCTTCCGTCCATCGTCTTTTGAAGCAACAAGTCGGAATCCGCCCCGCCGAAAACGTCGGCGGTAAACTGAAAAGCGCCGCCGTCAAGCACCATATATGGGAAGACAGGTTCGGCGACAAGCTTTTCCCGCGGATAGCAGTAATGACTTCTTGAATTTTTAAACGGCGCGTCAAACGCCGTTCCGATAACAGTCCCTGACATCTTACACCTCCGAAGACGCAGATATCTTTATTTGAATTCCTCAAACATTGCAATCCGCTCCGCGTGCCGCCCGCCGATAAAGTCGGTATCAAGATAGGCGTCGACGATGTCGAGGGCAAGACCGAAGCCCGTCACTCTCCCGCCGAGGCAGAGAACATTGCAGTCGTTGTGAGCGCGGGTCATCCGCGCGGAAAAGGTATCGGCGCAGACTGCGGCGCGGATGCCGCGGTGCTTGTTCGCCGCCATAGACATCCCGATACCGGTGCCGCAGAGCAGTATGCCGCAAACGCACTCCCCGCTTTGAACGGCGCGGCAGACTTCGTGCGCGTATGTCGGATAATTCACCGATTCGAGCGAATCGCAGCCGAAGTCGCGGTATTTGATGCCGCGCTCGGAAAGATGCTTTAATACTTCAAGTTTCAAAAGGTAGCCGCCGTGATCGCAGCCGACCGCAATTATTTTGCCGGTATAGTCCATATTGCTAAAGCTCCTTTCGTTATTTTCAGTTTTCTTCTTTCGAACCTGATAATCGGACTCTCTCCGCCTGCGACATACGCAGATAAACCGGCGCGAGCGTCTGATGAGTAAAAAGCCGCCCCTCCGCTATGTCAAAAAGCGCGACGGCGCCGACGGATGCGGCATTCTGCCTCCTCAGCAGCCGGGGAGTTTCGCGGAATCTTTCTTTTATCCCGTCAAAGTCCGACGCCGTTAGCTTTGATACCGCCAAATCATAGCCGTCGCCGACAAAAAAGATCGGCTTTTCCGGTTCGACAGTCGAAAGGTCAACCATCAGCTCATCAAAGCTCAGCACCCGATCGGCGCATAGCCGCTGCTGCCGTCCTTCCGCCCGGTCGAGGAAAAGCGCGTTGTAAAACTGGCTCCGCCTCGCGTCCATAACCGGGACGATAAGGGCGTCCCTCGCCGTTATATGGAGATTATACGCCAGAGCTTCAAGCGTCGAAACCCCGGCGCAGGGCTTGTTTTGCGGATAAGCCAGCCCTTTTATCAGCGAAACGCCTATCCTTACCCCGGTAAATGAACCGGGTCCCGCCGCGC
>DUUJ01000051.1 GCA_012841635.1 Clostridiales bacterium
ATTGGAAAACACCCTCTCAGAAGCACCGCGAACTCGGCGGCCGATGACGCGCCGAATTTAGTAATGTTTTCGTTCGGGGCTTCGCCCCTCTCTTCAACATTACTAAATTCCTTTCTCTCCTTTTTCTCCTTAATTGCTTTTTTTCGGTCTCACATCATTGACAAATGTACATTTCCCGAATTTTGTGCAAGGGTACGGGCAGATAAAGGATATTCAAATTTACAAATCGATGGTTTACAAGCAGCATCAATCATGATATAATGTTTTTGATTAATCCGGTAACTTCGTCAAGAATAGCGGCTTCTTCCCTCGAAGCGTCGACGATGACGATATTGTCCGATTCTTTGCGCAGGCAGATGGCTTTTTCGTAATTGCGGGAAATTTTCTCGAGGCGGTCACGGGATTCGTAATGCTCGCGCTCCTCTCCCCTTGCGTCCACCCGGCTCAGCGCAACCGATACGTCTACGGAAAGATATATCGTCAGATCCGGTTTTACAAGGTTCATCGAACCTTTATTCAATTCAAGGATATATTCCATCGGGAAGACGCCGGTCTGATACGCGCAGGAAGAAAGCCAGAAACGGTCACATATGACATTAACTCCGGCGCCGAGCTTTTCTTTTATCCCGCCGGGACGCAGTATATGATCGAGTCTGTCTGCGGCAAAAAGCGCGGCTATGACCCGCTCGTCAAGCTCGTATTCTCCATCGCCCTTTATAAAATCTCTTATCAGCTGTCCTATGCGGTTGTCTGTCGGTTCTCTTGTAAGCTCTATACGGCAGCCGAGATTGATGAGTGACGAGAATACGGATTTTATAACGGTTGTTTTGCCGCTGCCGTCTATACCTTCAAAAACAATAAATTTGCCGCGACTCATCCTGATAATCCTCCGATTATTATTGCCGGAATCGGCTCCGGCGGAAACTACCATATTATATCATATGCCGCGGATAAAATCAAGAGCATAAATTTGCCCGGAATGCTCCTTCGCAGCCCGCAATGCCGCCGAATAACAAGCATTTCCGCATATTTGATAAATAAAATGAAAAAATTAATTATTATTTCGCTGTTCTTTGCAGTAATTCTGCTGACTGCCGTCAACAGCTCCTTCGCTGCCGGTCCTGCTTCCGCTGCCGGTCCGGATGCCGGAGTTTACGATATCTGGGCCTCAAGACAGCTTGAAAGTTTTGAAAATGCGAATCCCCCGCGCGGCAGCATTAAAACCGAAGCTGCGGCAGGTTTGAACATCGATTCGGTGCGCAGATCCTCCGAATTGCCTTTTTTTCCGTATCAGCCGTTTTCCGGAGAAAATTTTCTCTTATGCAAAACCGACGGCGGTACAACTCCTACACATGAATATTACAAAGCGGAAGTCAATATTTCATTAAGCCTTTACAACCTCAACGCCGATGACAAGTGTCTGGCTTATGCCATAGCTCTGCCGGAGCGGCTTGATGCTTCCGGCTCTCTTTTGGAATACGCGGTGACCACCGTGATTGGTTCCGAGACCGGGGAAACCACATTGCGGCACAATGTATACGGCGGAGCCTGGAATACGCTCTTCTGCGACATCTCGACCTGGAGCGGCAGGATATCAATTAATTCGCTTCGCGTCACCGTTATGTGCAAAGAGATCCCCGTCGGAACCGCATACTCCTTCGGTATAGACGATATTTCTCTCTTTGAATCGACAGAAGCGGCTACGGCGATGAATTGGTTTGTGCCGGTCGAAAACTGGTATTATCTTTATGCGCACAAGTCGGACAGCGGCGGTATGAAATTCATTCCCGACAGCGATGAGTTTTATATCGAAACATACGGTTCGGGATTGAAACCCGGGCTTGCCGCTGGCGGCGGATACCTTTGCGTCCGGCTTGACAACAGGTGCGGCGCACAGAACATTTCGCTGCAGCATACCACCGCCGAACGGATGAGTTTTGCCGAGAACATGGGTGAAATAGCTGAGCTATCCGACGGTGAACAGCTGATTTATTTCTCTCTGCCGAAGGAAGGCGAAAGCGAATTCACGCAGCTGAGGTTTGTCTTTGACGGCATCACTTCGTTCGGCGAACATTCCCAGGCTTTCCTTGAAATCAAGGCGATTTATCCGGCTTCAACATATAAACCGGAACCCGACCCGCTCGGAAAAATCCAAAGCTGCCAGGCCGACGGCTCCGGCAAAGTAACCGTCACCGGAACGCTTTCCGAGTATGTTGCCTCAGCCAATATGTATAACGATGTCTGTCTTTTCCAGACTGATCCCACGCTTGACCTTTTAAAAGCGCTTAACGGGCTTGAGCCGATTGCGCGGACGAGGGCTTCGTCAAATTTCCGATTCACAGCCGACGGTCAGAGCAATTACTCCTCCGACAGATTCGTCGTCGCGCTTGTCAACGGAAAAGACTATATAATAATAGACGACTCTTTTATTACAAATCCCGAAGCGGCGTGCGCATCCCCGGCTACATTCAAAGATATTCCCGCTCTGAAGGGAATTTCGACAAGCTCTTCACCCGATATCTCGGCTGCTTCGAAACTCGTTTATTTTGACGGCGCTTCGACAGTTGTGTTCCCTCTCGCTCTCGAGCGGCTTTACAGTCCGAAAATAACTTCGGTACAGTATGAATATGAGGGAACAACTTACTACTTTGATCCGTCTTATTGTCAGTCGGTTCAGCGGATCCTCGGTTCGCTAAAGAGCAGCGGCGCCTGTATCTACATGAAACTCACCCTGAAACCGACTTCAAACGAAGCGCTTAATGCCGCTCTTTGCGCCCCGGGATGGATCCAAGGCTCCGAAGCTGCCTTCAATACCGATACTCCGGAAGGCATGAAACTTTACCGCGCCATTTTCAGCTTTATTGCAGCCAGATGGTCAAAAGAGTATGATACGCGGGTAAACGGCTACATTATAGGCGATTCGGTAAATGAAGCGAGAACCAACTGGTCAAAAAACGGTGTTTCTCTCGAACAGTTTGCATACAGCTATGCGCTTACCCTTCGTTCGGCATACACTTCGATGCGTACCGCGGCAGGTCCGGTAAGGATCATGACATCGGTCAGCTCTCTGCTTTTTGACGGTTATCCTTCCGACAACCAAAACCGTTACGGGACGGGAAAGTTTCTCTCGGCGCTCAACGCCGCGGTGGCAAGCTCCGGAAACTTTAACTGGGGAATCGAGCTTGCCATTCCCGCCGGAAGACTGACGGCGCAGGGATTCTCCGACACATCGGATTTCAGTCCGGCCAATACTTCCAAAATATCAATTTCCGCCGACAATTATGAGCTTTTTGATGTTTTTCTCAACCGAAAAGAGCTGCTGTTCAAAGATAAAACCCGTGATGTTATTGTGTCGGCGGCACAGGGCGCCGATGAAGCTCAATATGCCTACGCTTTTTACAAACTCAGTTCAAGCCTCTGCGATACCGCAAAAGCGCTTGTAATCTCCGTCCCCGATGCGGCGGCTTATGGGGATACCTTCGGTATGATAGACACGGCTGAAACCCTCGATTATACATCGGAAGCGCTGAATACGCTCGGGTATGCCGACTGGGCTCAGCTGATACCCGGACTTGATTATAACCGGGCTGTCAGCCGGACTTATGCCGATACTTTATTCAGTCCCACAATTCCGGGCGGGCTGAACGGAGTTTACGCTTTGAGCAGTTTTGACTCTCAAAACGATATTACAAATTTCTCTTTCGGAAACGGCGTTGAATCGATCGAATGGAAATCGGGGCTTTCCTCGCGTGAGGGTCTGCTTATGCTGAATTACGCTCTTAACGAAAGCAAAAACTTCGGCGGCTTGTTTTACGTTCTTGATTATCCGCTGGATTTGTCAAAATCTCCGGTGCTGACTCTTGATATCGCCGTGGTATCTCTTCCGGAGGGAACATCACAGGCTCAGCTTACCGTTATGCTATGCTCCGGACGAAGCTCGGTAATCTGCTCGGGACAGATATCCGAAAACGGATGGCAGACGGCGGTCTGTGACCTTTCGGATTATAAGGACCTAATCAGTTCAACGGATACGATACGTGTCTGGCTTTCAAGTTACGACGGAAAACCTTTGGGCTCTCCCTCTCTTCTTATAGATGAAGTAAAAGTCGGAAGCTTTACTCTCGATTCCGAAAATCTCCGCGAGTATTTCCTGATGCAGCAGAGTGATTGGAGAAAATCCGCCTCAGCCAAATCCGATTTAAAAATCGTTTATGCCCTCGCGGCGCTTGCTTCCGTCTGCGCCGTAATTCTGACTTTCAGAATTACCCGCGGCATTATTATTGAAAAACGGCGTTTGCCGTCTCATGACGAATGGAAATTCGACTGACACCATTTTATTGTTTTGTAAGGAAAGGACGGATTTGATGACAATGCGTTCTCCCGCAAGAATAGCCGCTATATCGGTTGCTGCTTTATTTATTCTTACCGGAGTCTTGATTCCCGCCGCGGCTCAGGAAATAGCAAAACTCTCGGGTGATTTTACATATATAAGCAATCCTACCGGCATAACTATCCTGAAATGCAAAGCTTCGGGAGAGATCGACATACCTTCCGCGCTTGACGGAAAAACCGTTACAGAGATAGCTTCCGACGCTTTTAAATCAAGCGGAGCAACGAAAATCAATATTCCCGCCTCCGTTACATCGGTGGGGGATGAGTCAGTCATATCCGCAAATACCATATTCGCATCCTCGGTCGAAGAAATCAATGTTGAAAGCGGCAACACCGTTTATACATCTTCGAACGGTGTGCTTTATCGCGCCGACGAAGGCAAGTTAAGCCTTGTATATTATCCGAGGTCAAAATCCGAAGAAAGCTTTTCGGTACCGGCAAATATTGCAAAGATATCAAAATATGCCGCAGCCGGCTGCAAAAATCTCACCCAGATAAGCTTTACCGGGGTTACCGAAGAAATCGGTGACGGAGCCTTCTCCGGATGCACAAAACTTGCCACGCTCTCGCTGCACGACGGCCTTATATCGATAGATTCGGGAGCATTTAAAAACTGCTCCGCCCTGACGAAAGTTACTTTACCGGCTTCCGTCAGGAATATTGCCGCAGGAGCCTTTGCCGGTTGTTCGAGACTTTCCGTCATTATAGCCGCCGGGGATCTTTCCGACGATTCTCTCGCGGCTTTGGCCGGTTCTTCCAAAAGCCTGACCGTTTACAACGGAGACGGCAGCACATACATAACTTCCGATTCGGGAGAGCTTATCAAAAGCGGAACCGGACAGCAAACCCCCGTAAATAACCACCCTCCGATAATAGCCGAAACTACCGATGCAAAAACCACATCACCGAAAGAAACAACTTCAGAAGAGACTTCCGATGAAACAACCGAAGATATTACGGTCACACTATCTCCTCCCGTAACAAAGATTGACCCGCTTATCGGAGTTGAAATCACCGACGAAAAGGGATTTTCGATAAATACCACCGCTCCCGATACCGAAGTTGCCGAGACTGAAACGCCTGTTACCACAGCTGCCGAAGAAATAACGGTAAGCGAAGTGGATACGACACCGGAAACCGTTTATTTCGTGGAGCCTTCGAGGGGAATTTTCGGCGCTTCCTCCGAGGATCTGACCCTCATCTGGATATTGGGCGCTGTGGCCGCGGCTGCGGCATTATCAGCCGCAATCTGGCTCATATACAATCGCCGAAAGAAGAACCGTATCGGCCCGGACGGCCTGAGGCACAGCAAATACTACGAAGAATGACAATATCAAATCCCGCCGTTTAAGCGGGATTTTTTCGTTAATCTTTTTTGGGCGTAATATAATGTTACATTAATTATATTGTCGTTATTCACATAGTATTATCGCTTTAGCACGGTAACATGTTGAAATGTTGACGTTATTATTACATTTTTCTTCAATTTTTAAACAATATATGTTGACATTGCTGTCAAAGTGTGCTATAATTCACTTTAAGCAATCTAATATTATTTTAGGAGGAATAATACCATGAAAAAACGGCTGAAAATTGTTGCCGCCGTTTTGGCGTGCGTAATGTTCGCGGGAGTTGCCGCAACACTCACGTCATGCGGTAAATCACTTGCAACTGCACCGACTATTACTACCCCGCTGGTAGTAGCGTATTCGCCATTCAGCGAAAAGTTCTCACCCTATTATGCCGACACCGCATATGACTCAGATGTCGCCGGCATGACCCAGCTTTCTCTGCTCACCACCGACCGCGCCGGCGGTATAATCTACAACGCCATTAAAGGCGAAAATGTAGAATACAACGGCACGAAATACAACTACAAGGGTATTTCGAATATCAAGGTAGATCAGAAAAAGAACAACGACGGTTCCGTCGCGACCACCACCTACAAGATCGAGCTCAAGAAGGGCGTTCTTTTTTCTGACGGAGTCGAAATGACCGCCGACGACATAATATTCAACTATTATGTCTTCCTCGATCCGGCTTATGTCGGCTCAACCACCCTTTCGTCCTACTCCATCGTCGGTCTCAAGAACTATCAGACACAGACCACCGACGAAGTCTACGAAAAGTATTCGAAGATGGTCAAGGACATTTACGCCGCGGGCGAAGATCATCAGTGGTCTTCAAGCGATGCCTGGACTCAGGAACTTCAGACCGCTTACTGGGATCTGATGAAGCAGACCTGGAAAGACGACAACCAGGCTATCGTTGACTATGTCTTCAACAACTATCTCGGCTACTCTCAGGACTATTTCGGAATGTCCGGCGAGGAAATCGCTGCAAATGAAGGACTTAAGGTAGCCTACGGCATGGTTATGTGGGGCTTCGGCACAAAGAACGAAGACGGTACCTTTACAACCGCCGCCGGCAAAACTTACGACCTCACTTCCACTTTCCCGACGATTGACGACTACTACGAATCCACCTATCAGGCTTACGGCGGCGACCCGGATGCTTATTTCGGCACCGAAGCCGCTGACGACACCGACGTTCACGGCACTACCGATACCGCGTTCATCCTTCAGTACGGTTCGAAGGACGAAGCGATGGGCGGAGCCGGCGTTCCAAACATTTCCGGTATAAAGAAGACCGGCAAATACAAAGTAGAAGTCACCACCGAGGGCTTTGAAGCTCCGGCTATCTACTCAATCTGCGGAATTTCCGTCGCACCGATGCATTACTACGGCGACGAAACTAAGTTTGATTACGACAACAACAAATTCGGCCACGACTTCGGCGACCTTACTTCGGTTCAGGCGAAGACCAACTTCCCGATGGGCGCAGGCCCCTACAAGTTCGTTGAATACAAAGACAAGATAGTTTATTTCGAAGCCAACGAGCACTATTTCAAGGGATGTCCGAAGATCGCTACCATCCAGTTCAAGGAAATGAGCGACGACGATAAGATCACCTCGCTTACCACCGGCGACGCCGATGTTTCCGATCCTTCCGGCTCAAAGGCCAAATTCCAGCAGATCCGCGATATCAACGGCGGAGAGCTTGACGGCAATATCATTACCACCAACGCCGTTGACAACCTCGGCTACGGTT
This sequence comes from Clostridiales bacterium, assembly GCA_012841635.1. Taxonomy (GTDB): domain Bacteria; phylum Bacillota; class Clostridia; order Oscillospirales; family CAG-272; genus JAAZGC01. Next base: position 7,504 of record DUUJ01000051.1, read on the forward strand.
ATATCGGTCTTAACGCCGATACTATCAACGTGGGCGGCAAGTCCAGCTCCGAAGAGTCGAAGAACCTGCGCAAAGCCATTGCTACCGTTATTGCGGTATACCGCGACGTTGCGATCAACTCCTACTACGGCGACGCAGCTTCCGTTATCAACTATCCGATATCCAATACCTCATGGGCAGCTCCGCAGAAGTCGGACGCCGACTATAAGGTCGCTTTCTCGGTTGACGTTGACGGCAATGACATCTACACCGCCGATATGAACGCCGAAGCCAAGTACGCCGCCGCTCTCGAAGCTTCCAAGGGATTCTTCAAAGCAGCCGGCTACACCTATGACGAAGGCTCGGGCAAATTCACCGCAGCTCCCGACGGAGCCAAACTCGCTTATGAAGCGCTTGTTCCCGGCGACGGCACCGGCGACCACCCGAACTTCCAGGTGCTTTCCAACGCCGCAGCCGCTCTCGGAACGATAGGCATTACCCTCAATATCAATGACCTTACCGACAGCTCTATCCTCTGGGACCGCCTTGACGCGCACAACCAGGAAATCTGGACCGCCGCATGGGGCGCTACCATTGACCCGGATATGTATCAGGTATATCACAGCTCAGGTATCGTAGGAAGAGGCGGATCCGATTCGAACCACTACGGAATCGACGACGCGAACCTCGATCAGCTTATCATTGACGCGCGTCAGTCCGCCGACCAGGATTACCGTAAGTCTACTTATAAAGCCTGCCTCGACATTATAATCGACTGGGCGCTTGAAGTTCCTTCCTATCAGCGTCAGAATATCGTTATCTTCAGCACCGAGCGTGTCAACATCGACACCATCACCCCGGATATCACCACTTATTGGGGCTGGATGAATGACATTGAAAATCTTGAGGTATATCAGGCTCAATAAGCCTTTGTCAAACTCAGATTCAATCTGATTTCCAAAGCAAGCCCGACTTGCAACGGTTGGGCTTGCTTTGTTGGGTTTATATGCCGGTCATGATATTTTTTCATCTTTCACGTTATCATGACCTGTATATCAACCCAATACTGCATTTTTAAATACGTAGAGGTACATTATGTGGAAATTCCTGATCCGGCGACTGCTTTTGAGCATTTTGATACTTTTTTTGGTATCGGCAGTCATTTATACCGTCATGCGCTCTCTGCCGGTCTCCTTTATCGAAGCAAAAGCACGTGAAATGTCTGCTCTTCCGGGAGCAAAAAGCTACTCCGAATGTCTTGCGCAGCTGAATGATGTTTATCAGATGGACGGAAATCCGGTCATCGGTTTCTTTAAATGGCTAAGCCGCGCTTTGCGCGGTGATTTCGGAGACTCCTGGATGTATAATAAACCGGTTACCGCTAAATTCAAAGAGGTAATCTGGGACTCCTTCTTCCTCTCTCTGATTTCCCTTGTACTTGAGCTTGTAATTGCGATCCCTCTCGGCATACGCGCCGCGACCCGTCAATATACCCGTACCGACTACGCTATAACGGTGGTTGCTCTGATAGGTATATCCCTGCCCTCCTTCTTCTTTGCAACTCTGCTGAAGCTTTTATTCTCGGTAAAATTAGGAATCCTGCCGCTGAACGGCAAAGTCGGAAGATATTACAACCAGCTTTCGAATTTCGGCAAATTTCTCGACATTGTTCAGCATTTCATCCTTCCGATAACTACCCTTACAATAGTGTCTATCGGATTTTTGATGCGTTATACCCGTACGAATATGCTTGAAGTGCTCAACTCCGACTATATCCGCACCGCGCGCGCGAAAGGGCTTTCCGAAAGCAAGGTAATCAACCTTCACGCTTTCCGCAACACTCTTATACCGGTCATAACAATGGTCGGCGGCACTCTGCCCGGCCTTTTCAGCGGCGCGATGATAACCGAGCAGCTGTTTGCGATTCCCGGTATCGGCTATACTTCTTACAACGCAATGATCAGCGGCGATATTCCGTTCTCTATGTTTTATCTGATGTTTATGGCAATTCTCACGCTTGTCGGCACGCTTATTGCCGATATCCTGTATGCCGTGGTCGACCCGCGTGTACGAGTCAACTGAAGGAGGTGTGACTGATGGCAAACAAGGATAACAAAAGTTTAAACAACGAACAGCACATTTCCACATCGAATTCGCTCGGCGACGAACAGCGCGTCAGGGTGCTTTCTCCCTCGATGCTGGTTATTAAGCGTTTTTTCCGCAACCGACTGGCGGTCATAGGGCTTATAACTATTGCGTCTATGTTTGTCTTTTCATTCATAGGACCGTTTTTCTCCCCTTACGGCGAGATACAGCAGTTTATGAAGGTCGAAAGAGAAATTCAGACTTATGCCGGCGCGACTTACAACACAAATTACTATTACACGACCGCTCCCGGACGTGATTTCACCTCAATTGACAAAGCGGCCTTTGTTCTGGCTGCAAACAACCGCCATGAAAGCTTCTCTTCCGGCGGCAGAACCTACCACATCAACACCCTTTCTCAGGACGATACTTACCTGCTTGGAGAGGAAAATGCCGTCGCCGATTTCATATCTCTCGGCGAGAATATTACAATAACTCCCAAATCCGGCGCTGCTCTTCCGTCCGGTTTTAATGAGACTGCAGCGGAAGCAGTAGCCTCCGGCGCCGACAAATTCGTTATCGATAACGTCGAATATCACATCTTCTCGTCAAAGCGTTCTTCATATATTTATACGCTGTCTGACACCGTTCTTCTGACGAAGGACTTGTTCAACCCTTACACCCCGGACAGCGAAATCAGCTTCGAGCTCCAGAAAAACTCCGAGCTTGCCATGGCTTCAAACGAAACTACCTTCGAAGCCGACGGCATAAAATACGCGCTTGAAACCAAAGACAGCAAGATAACCATATTAAAGGACGGCGAACCTTATGCCGATATATCCAACCTCATTATAACATCAACCGCAGCCGGACGCTTCATCAGTATCCCGTTCCGCAATGCCGTTGAGAAAGCCATCTCAGATAACGCGGATTCTTTTATAATGCCTGATGAAAGCGGCGAGGAAATAGAATATAATATTATCCGCCGCGATCTGGAATATGCGATACAAACGATCAGCGAGGTCGATCTTCTCGATACATACGCCTCACCTTCTGTAAAGCACTGGGTGGGAACCAACGGCGCCGGAATGGATATGCTTACCCGTCTGATGTATGGCGGACGCATTTCCCTTTCCATCGGATTTGTTGTCATATTTATCGAAATGTTTATCGGCGTCATAATGGGCGGTATTTCCGGCTTCTTCGGAGGGGTCGCCGATACCATAATAATGCGTATAGTCGATACTATGAACTGTATCCCGACGCTGCCGCTGTATATCATACTCGGCACCATTATGGCTACGCTGCACATAGATCCGACCTTGCGAATCTACCTTCTTATGGTGGTTTTAGGAATTACCGGCTGGACGGGTATTGCCCGAGTCGTAAGAGGACAAATCCTTTCGCTTCGCGAACAGGAATTCATGCTCGCCGAGGAAGCGCTGGGCATGTCGACACGCCGACGCATCTTCCATCATCTGATCCCCAACGTTATCCCTCAGCTGATAGTTTATGCGACAATGGGTCTCGGTTCAATCATTCTTACCGAAGCAACGCTTTCCTTCCTTAACTTAGGAGTCAAGTATCCCTATGCATCATGGGGAAATATCGTAAACGCCGTAAACGACAGCTATGTTCTGACAAACTACACCTTTGCCTGGATTCCCGCAGGTCTTCTGATCCTTATCACGGTGCTTGGCTTCAACTTCATCGGCGACGGTCTGCGCGATGCATTCGACCCGAAGATGAAGAGATGACCATTGAAAAAAGACGAAAACAACAAATGAGGTCAGAATATCATGCCAGATAAAGACGAAATGAATATACAGAATAACGGAAGCGAAGAAGTTAAAGCCAAAACTGCGGTTAAAAACGTAAACTACCTTACTGCGAAAGAATCCCGTGAAATTTCCCGCAGGAACCGCAAGATTATCAGCGCTCTCGAAAAGGAATATAACCGCAAGAATATTTCTCCCGAAGAATATACGACCGAGATGCACGATAAAAACAATATCCTCGAAGTCGATAATCTTCATACCTATTTCTATACCGATGTAGGAACGGTTAAGGCGGTTGACGGTGTCAGCTTTGATGTTCCGCGCGGCAAGACAGTCGGAATAGTCGGCGAATCCGGTTGCGGAAAATCGGTAACTTCACTTTCCATCATGCAGCTTCTGCAGCGTCCTCAGGGGCAGATTGTCAAGGGCGAGATACGCTTCAATTTAGGCGACAAAGCGGTCAACATCGCGAAGGTTCCGATCAAGCATATGCAGAAGATCCGCGGCAACAAGATCAGTATGATCTTCCAGGAGCCGATGACTTCTCTGAATCCGGTTTTCAGGATCGGAATGCAGCTCGATGAGGTCATTGCGCTGCACAATCCCGATATGACAAAGGAAGATGTCAAGGATCGCTCTATCGAGATGCTGAAAACCGTCGGTATCGCAAATGCCGAAGGCGTTTACAGAATGTATCCGCACGAACTCTCCGGCGGTATGCGCCAGAGAGTTATGATAGCGATGGCGCTTGCCTGCTCACCCTCGCTTATCATCGCCGATGAGCCGACGACGGCTCTCGACGTTACCATTCAGGCGCAGATCCTCGACCTGCTTCGCACACTTAAAGAGAGGATCAACAGCTCGATCATGCTGATAACCCACGACCTCGGAGTCATCGCGGAGATGGCGGACTATGTGGTCGTTATGTATGCCGGACGGGTTATCGAAAGCGGCACTTCGATGGATATATTCAAGGATCCGCGGCATCCATACACTCTCGGTCTTATGAAGTCGAAACCGGTTATCAATCGCCGGGTTGACAGGCTTTACAACATTCCTGGCAACGTTCCGAACCCTATTGACATGCCGGATTACTGTTATTTCAAGGATCGCTGCTCCTTCTGCGTAAAACGCTGCGACGGCGCTTATCCTCCGGTTATCAAAATAAGCGAAACTCACAAGGTCAGCTGCTGGCTTTATGAAAATGATATAAACTACTCCCTCGGGGACAACGCAGAGAAAGGCGGTGGCAAATGAGCGAAATAATTAAATCCGCAAATAGAACGGCAAAAGCTATCGTTCACAGCGATGACAACATAATCGAAGTCGCCGATCTTAAAACCTGGTTTCCTATCAGAAACGGGCTTTTCTCCCGCATTACCGGATATGTCAAAGCGGTCGACGGAGTTACTTTTTCGATCAAAAAGGGACAGACAATGGGTCTTGTCGGCGAATCGGGATGCGGAAAGACAACAGTCGGACGTACGATCCTCCGGCTTGTTCCGAAAACCGACGGAGAGGTGCTGTTTGACGGGAAAAATGTCTATGATCTGAATCAAGGGGAGCTTCGGGATATCAGACCGAGAATGCAGATCATCTTCCAGGACCCCTATTCCTCTCTTTCTCCGAGAATGCCGGTAGGCGAGATAATCGGCGAAGCCGTCCGCGAACACAACATAGTTCCTAAGGATGAGTTCAACGATTATATTACTTCGGTAATGGTAAACTGCGGCTTGCAGGCTTATCACAAAGACCGTTACCCGCATGAATTCTCCGGCGGTCAGCGGCAGCGCATCTGCATCGCCCGCGCGCTTGCGCTCGATCCCGACTTCATTGTCTGCGACGAGCCGGTTTCCGCTCTCGATGTTTCGATTCAGGCGCAGATAATAAACCTGCTGAGCGACCTTCAGGAGAAATTCAACCTCGCGTATCTATTTATCTCTCACGACTTATCCGTCGTCGAGCATATTTCGGATACAATAGGCGTTATGTATCTGGGTTCGCTGGTCGAATCCGGCGACAAAGAGGCGATCTTCTCGCATCCCTGTCATCCGTATACTCAGGCGCTCTTCTCAGCCATCCCGGTTCCCGACCCGACTTACAAGATGCAGAAGATACCGCTTGAAGGCTCGATTCCTTCACCTGCCAATCCTCCCGCCGGATGCAAATTCCATACAAGGTGCCGTTACTGCATGGATAAATGCAAAAAGGAGACTCCGAAGACATTCGAAGTCGAGAAAAATCACTTTGTCGTATGTCACCTCTACGACGACAACAAGACCGTCGAAGAGGTGGACGCGATAATCAAGGCAAAGGATATCGAACTTAACAAACAGGAGAACATCTCCACCGCCGGTATTTAACCAATGAAGCGCAGACAATACGACGATGACGACGGCCGCGTGATTGCGCCGATGAATATCGACGGTATGCCTTACAACACCGGACTGCGGGGTTTTCTTCGGAAGCAGATGGAAAAACGCCGCGAAGAAAAAGAGTCCGACGACTCCGGAAACACCTCGGTGCCTGCGCCTGCAACCGATCGGCGAACCGAGCGGGAGATTACTTTTCACGCTGTTTTGGCTGCACTGTTTATCGCCTTGATTTTCGGAGGGTGCATCGCGCTGTTTATTCTGTTCTGTACCAATATCTGGTTTGCATAAATTATCTTTTTTAAAATCATCAGATTACCTCTCGTCTTAATAAGCCGGGAGGTCTTTTGTATCTTGCAGCTTTTTTATGTGATTATAATCAAATATATGTAAATTAATGTTAATTGTTAATCGTTGTTTTTACATATGTAACATTTTGTTTTTATTAACATATCGTTTAATATTTCCGCTTTAAAAGACAGTGTGTTTTAAGGTACAATATATAGTGTATAATGGGGGAGAATGGGTTAAACACATTATTCGCCTTCCATAATTGAACATTTTGTCCGCCCGCAGCCGACAGGCGAGCGGATTTTATACAAATATAATGCCGGAGATTGGAAGCAATTAAGTGAAAAACGACAAGAACTCAGCACAGCTCCGTAAACAGCTCGAAAATGAGTCTTCGCCTGCCCGGGATTTTATTTCCGGTCTCTTCGATGAGAGGACTTTCACTGAGCTCGGCGCGTATATCCGCCGCGTACCAAACGAAGCAGACAAGCTTTTCGGAACCCCCGATGAGGGCGACTTCGAATCGGTAATCTGCGGCTACGGCGCGGTTGAAGGCAGGCTGGTATACGCTTTCGCGCAGGACAGCACGAAAATGAAAGGCGCTCTTACCTCCGCTCACGCAAAGAAAATCACCGATCTTTTGGACAAAGCGCTTCAAAGCGGCGCGCCTGTCGTCGGCGTATTCTCTTCAAACGGCGCGGTCGTCACCGAAGGTGTTGCCGGAATGGCCGGATACGGAGCGATAATCCGCCGTTTTACCGAATGCAAGGGTGAGATCCCCCTCATTTCGATTGTTGACGGTGTCTGCGCTTCTACCGCCGCTGCGATAGCTTCGATTTCCGATGTCACGGCGATCACCGACAAAGGATCTCTTTATGTCGCCCCGCCCTTTATTTTGAAGGAGAGATATTCCGACAATTCAGCCGGCAGCGCTGATTTTGCCGCCGAAACGGGTCAGGCTGACATACGGGTCAAATCATCGGCTGAAGCCGCGGAAACCGTAAGAACCTTGCTTACAAAACTCCCTTCAAACAGCGGAGAGGTTGCTGTTGACGTTTCAGATGACGATCTCAACCGTCTTACTCCCGAAATTTCCTCTCTCAATCCCGACAGCCTTGATATACATGATGTAATTAAGGCAGTTTCCGATGAAGGATTTTTCTTTGAGCTCGGCGCCGGATACGCGCCGGAGCTGGTCAGCGGAATCATTTCCCTCGGCGGACGCAGCGTCGGTGTTGTCGCAAATCAGCCTGAAGTTAACGGCGGACGGATAACTCCGAAGGCTGCCGAAAAAGCTTCAAAGCTTATTGATCTCTGCGATTCATTTAATATTCCGATATTGACACTTGTCGATACTCTCGGATTTGATATAAGCGGCGAAGCCGAAAAATACGGCTTCTCCCAGTCACTCGGATTGCTCGGATTTTCTTACAGCTCTGCGTCGGTGCCTCTGGTAACTGTCGTTATCGGACCGGCTTACGGCGGAGCATATGTGCTTATGGGTTCTAAATCTCTCGGCGCCGATGTCTGCTATGCGCTTGACACTGCCAGGATCGCTCCTCTCGCGCCTGATGCCGCTGCCGAGTTTCTGAAGGGTGAAATGTCGAAAGACGAAGCGAAGAAGATTTACGGCGAAAAGATCGCTTCCCCGCTTGCGGCGGCCAAAGCCGGCGACATTGATGATATTATTGCTGCCGAAGAGCTTCGCCAGCATATCATCTCGGCTTTTGAGATGCTTTGCAGCTGAGGAGCCGAATATGAATTCAATTAATTTATTATATGTTGCCGCAGCGGTCACCCGCAGGCTTGAGTCCGGCATCGGAAGCTCGATGTCAGACGCGCCGCGAAGTGAAAATCTGCTGCTCGGACTGAGAGTCACTATCCTCGGTATGGGGATGTGCTTCGTCGTATTGATGTTGCTCTGGGGAGTTCTGGAGCTTTTCAGGGTCTTTCTTTACCGCAAAAATTCCGATAAAAACGTGGATGAAGGCGAAAAAGACATCGTTGTTCCGGATTTTCCCGCTATTGAATCACGCTCAGATACCGGAGATGAGCTGATTGCCGTAATTACGGCCGCCGCTGCCGCCTATCTTTCTGCCGAAGCAGAACTAAAAGCCGCATCGGGAGAGCCGGTTCCGGATACCCGATTCCGCGTGGTAAGTTTCAGGAAAAAAGCTTAACTTAACAAGATTTATTAAGAGGATTTATATAATGAAAAAATTCAATATAACCGTCAACGGCACGACTTATGAAGTTGTAGTGGAAGAGATCGACGCAACAGCTGCACCTAAAGCTGCTTCGGCTCCGACAGCGGCACCAGCTGCCGCACCTGTGCCACCGGCACCTGCGCCGGCTCCCGCTCCTGCACCTGCAGCTCCCGCTGTGCAAACCGGCAGCGAGGGAGCTCTTAAAATAACCTGTCCGATGCCCGGAACGATAGTCAAGCTGAACTATTCAGCCGGTCAGACAGTCAAGCGAGGCGATGTCCTCTGCCTCTTTGAAGCCATGAAGATGGAAAACGAGATCATGTGTCCGCAGGACGGAGTCGTTGCTTCCGTCAATGTTACCGTCGGACAGACGGTGAACGCCGGGGATCTCCTCTTTACGCTGAACTGACCGCTGTCGAATGACGGGACCGTCCGGCGGCGGGCCCTCACGGCTTCAAATATTATTGATAACTCTCTGCCGTGTGACTTAGCCGGAGAAAGCTTGTTATTATGATAGATTTTTTTGTAAATTTCTGGAAAACCACCAGCCTTTATTTTGCCGCTTCCGAGCCGCTGACCTTCCTGAAATATATATTAATGTATATAATCGTGGTAGTGCTTTTCTACCTTGCGATTAAAAAAGACTTTGAACCGCTGCTGCTCATTCCGATCGCTTTCGGAATGTTTCTTGCCAACCTTCCTGGCGCGAATCTTTATCATCCGGAGCTCTTCCTCGTTCCCGATGCTCAGTTTGATATTTTACGCGTGTTTAAAGAGGGCGGCTTGCTTGACTTGCTTTACCTCGGAGTAAAGCTCGGAGTTTATCCCTCGCTTATCTTTATGGGCGTCGGCGCAATGACCGATTTCTCTCCCCTTATCGCAAACCCCAAATCAATACTCCTCGGCGCTGCCGCGCAGCTTGGCGTATTTGCCGCCTTCCTCGGCGCGATTGCTATCGGATTCACTCCAGAAGCTGCTGCTTCCATCGGAATAATCGGAGGCGCTGACGGACCTACCGCCGTGCTTGTCACAAAAACTCTTGCGCCTCAGCTGCTCGGAGCAATCGCTATTGCCGCTTATTCATATATGGCGCTGATTCCTATTATACAGCCTCCGTTCATGCGCATGCTGACTACAAAGAAGGAACGCAGTATTGTAATGGAGACTCTTCGCCCGGTATCAAAACTCGAAAAAGTTGCCTTTCCGGTCGTAGTGACTATAATCGTCTGCCTTATTCTCCCGGATGCCGCCCCGCTTGTCGGACTTCTTATGCTCGGAAACCTGTTTGCCGTCTCCGGAGTAACCGACAGACTTTCAAAAACTGCTCAGAATGAACTGATTAATATCGTAACTATTTTCCTCGGAGTTTCGGTCGGCGCAACGGCTAACGCCGAAAGGTTCCTGACATTTGAGACGATTTCAATCATCGTTTTGGGACTCTGCGCATTTATCTTCTCTACCATCGGCGGAGTTTTATTCGGCAAGTTCATGTGCTGGGTAACCAAAGGAAAGATCAACCCGCTTATCGGTTCTGCCGGCGTTTCTGCCGTTCCGATGGCTGCGAGAGTTTCTCAGGTAGTCGGGCAGCAGGAAAATCCGGCAAACTTCCTTCTCATGCACGCTATGGGACCTAACGTTGCCGGAGTTATAGGTTCTGCGGTCGCTGCGGGAGTCTTCCTCAGCACATTCAAATGATTTCCGCTTCGGTTATACATGATCCGGAATCCGTCAATATAAATAATAATTCGTCAACCTACAGGAGATATATATGGCTAAAGTAAAAATCTGCGAGACGGTATTGCGCGACGCGCATCAGTCTCTTATCGCCACCAGAATGACGACCGATGATATGCTCCCGGCGCTTGAACTTTTGGATGAAGTCGGATATCATTCGCTTGAAGTATGGGGCGGGGCAACCTTCGACTCTTGCCTGCGCTTTCTCAACGAAGACCCGTGGGAGCGGCTTCGAAAAATCCGCAAAACCTGCAAAAACACAAAACTCCAGATGCTCTTCCGCGGTCAGAATATTTTGGGATATCGTCATTATCCCGACGATGTCGTCGAGTATTTCGTGCAGAAGTCTCTGGCCAACGGTATAGATATAATCCGCATTTTCGACGCTTTGAACGATCCGCGCAACCTTGAAACCGCCGTTAAGGCGACGATAAAAGAGGGCGGTCATGTTCAGGCGGCGCTCTCCTACACGATTTCTCCTGTCCATAACAACGAATATTTCGCTGATTTTGCCAAAACCCTTGAAGATATGGGCGCAAATTCAATCTGCATAAAGGACATGGCGGGATTGCTCAAGCCTTACAGCGCGTATGAACTGGTAAAGGCTATTAAATCGAAATGCTGCCTTCCGGTAGAGCTGCATACTCACTACACCACCGGCCTTGCTTCAATGACTGCGATTAAGGCTATCGAAGCCGGCTGCGATATCGTTGATACCGCTATCTCTCCGCTCGCGATGGGTACTTCCCAGATGCCTACCGAGGCTCTTGTCGCGTCTCTTCAGGACACCGAATATGACACCGGTCTTAACTTAAAGAAACTCGACGCCGTCGCGGTACAATTCACGAAACTGCGCGAGAAATACCTTGAAAGCAATCAGCTTGATCCGAAGGTGCTTGCCGTCAACGTAAAGACCCTGCTTTATCAGGTTCCGGGCGGAATGTATTCCAACCTGCTTTCACAGCTCAAGGCTCAGGGGAAGTCCGACAAGCTGAACGAGGTGCTTGAGGAAGTGCCGCTCGTCCGTAAAGATGCCGGATATCCTCCGCTTGTTACCCCGACTTCCCAGATAGTCGGCACACAGGCTGTTATGAATGTTCTCTCCGGCGAGAGATACAAGATGGTTTCGAATGAATTCAAGGCGCTTGTACGCGGTGAATACGGAAAAACGCCTGTCGAAATCGATCCGGATTTCCGCCGTCAGATAATCGGCGATGATGAGCCGATTACCTGCCGCCCCGCCGATCTGATCGAACCGGAACTGCCGAAGCTGCGCGAGAAGCTCAAAGATATCGCTATTCAGGATGAAGATATACTCAGCTACGCGCTCTTTGATCAGGTTGCGATGAAGTTCTTCGACTACCGCGCAATGCAGAAGCTGAACCTTGACGGGGAAGCCGGCGACAAGACCCTGAAAGTTCATCCGGTATAAGATTCAGTATAAAAACAGAGGAAGCCATTAAAAGCTTCCTCTTATTTTTTATTTTCCCCGTTCCCGCCCTCGCCGAAAAAGTCAATGTCGGGTAGTTAATGTAAGTTATGAGTTATGAGTTTGTGCGCTTTAGTACTTAAATTATAAATGGAGGACCTGCTCCTTCCGGTCGGCGGCGCCAGTGATTAGCTGACTGTGATCTTTACAGCTGTGCTCCGCTGTCGAGTGACATTCGCCCTTATCCGGCTACCAACAGGAAAATCAGTTTTGTTTAAGCTCGGTTAGCCAATTCATTTCCTGAATTTTATTGTCGGTCAAGCGTATTTGTTTTGCAAGTTCGTCGGCTTCCTTCTGCAGCGCTTTGACATTTACCGACGGGTTTATGCGTATCTCGGTATTGCGGGCGCGGTAGACGGTGTTGCTCGCTTCCCTGATCATCTCGCGGTAGATGCCGACTTTGATCCTAAGGCAGTCCTTTTCGGCGATAAGCTCTGTAAGAGTTTTACCGTCAACGAAAGTTATTGAGTTTGTCAGATTTATATCGGCAATAAGCTTTGTAAGTTCTTGAATCGCACCGTCAAGCTCCGATTTGAGTTCATACGGATCTTCGGCTGTCGCTCCGCCTTCCTGAATCTGAGCGTTTGAAATAGTTCGGGTCCGAAGCTGATTAATTTTCTTATTTATATCGGCGCGCAACTGAAGCGCTTCGGCGAGTTTCATCAGGCATCCTCCACTTGTGCTTCATCTTCAACATCTTCTGATTTTTCTTCTCTGTTTTTGGTGGATTTCTTTTCGATATAAACCGGCGTTCCGCTGCCGCCGACGCAGTCGGCCGTTATAATGACCTTTTTAATATCTTTTCTTGAGGGGACTTCATACATCACGTTGAGCATGATATCCTCAATTATGGCGCGAAGGCCGCGGGCTCCGATGCTGCGTTCTATCGCAATATCGGCTATTTTTTCGAGAGCGGCTTCCTCGAATTCAAGTTCCGCCTTATCGTAGCCCAGCAATTTTACATACTGCTTGACAAGAGCGTTTTTCGGTTCTTTAAGTATGCGGACAAGCGCATCCCGATCGAGCGGATCGAGCGCGACCATGACCGGCAGACGGCCGACAAGCTCGGGGATAAGGCCGTATTTGATTATATCGTGCGGGGTGGCATTGTGGAGGGTCGAGGATTTCAGCTTTTCGGCTTTGTTTTTAATGTCGCCGCTGAAACCGATCACTGACTGTCCGAGCCGTTCTTCGATTATTTTATCAAGCTGATCGAAAGCGCCGCCGCAGATAAACAGGATATTTGCGGTATTTATCTGAATAAAATCCTGATTCGGGTGCTTGCGGCCTCCTTGCGGCGGGACGTTGGCAATGGTGCCTTCAAGTATCTTCAAAAGCGCCTGCTGAACGCCTTCGCCGGAAACGTCGCGGGTGATGGAGCGGTTTTCGCTCTTGCGGCTGATCTTGTCGATCTCGTCGATATAGATTATTCCCTTCTCGGCTTTCTCGATGTCAAAGTCGGCCGCCTGAATCAGGCGGAGCAGAATATTCTCGACGTCTTCGCCGACATATCCGGCTTCGGTAAGCGTCGTTGCGTCGGAGATGGCGAAAGGGACTTTCAGGGTACGCGCAAGCGTCTGCGCAAGATATGTCTTTCCGACGCCGGTCGGACCTAAAAGCAGGACGTTGCTCTTCTGTATATCAACGCCGTCGTCTTTTTTGGCGTCTTTTGAAAAGATGCGTTTGTAGTGGTTATAAACCGCGACGGAAAGCGACTTTTTCGCCGCATCCTGTCCTATGACGTATTCGTCAAGCTGGGCTTTAATCTCCATCGGCCTCGGAAGGTTTGCAAGCGACAGCGGCTCTTCGTCGCTTCTTCTTCCGCGGGAGTAGGATGTCGGAGATTCGGAACCGAAATGCTCGGATACTATTTCGTTGCAGGCTTCGATGCAGCTGTCGCAGATGCAGGCGCCGGTGGGAAACGGGATAAGGAACATCACCTGCGTTTCGTCCCGTCCGCACATGGTGCAGCGTTTTCTTTGAGTGCCGCGGGGTCTGCCGTTTGTTGGCATTATTTCTGCCTCCGGTTTTTTATATCAGTCATGCTCTTTTTTCGATTACTTTGTCTACGATACCGTAAATCCTGGCTTCTTCGGCGGTCATGAAGCGGTCGCGTTCGGTATCGCGGGCAATTTCCTCGATCGGCTTGCCGGTGTTCATGGCAAGTATCCGGTTGAGATTTTCTTTCGTCCTCAGCATCAGCTCTGCCTGAATCTGGATATCGGTAACCTGTCCCTGAGTGCCGCCGGACGGCTGATGAATCATAATCTCGCTGTTTGGCAGCGCGAACCGCTTACCTTTCGCGCCGGAACTTAACAGGAAGGCGCCCATTGAAGCGGCCATTCCGATGCAGATGGTGGAGACGTCGCACTTGATGAAGTTCATCGTGTCGTAAATCGCCATACCTGCGGTTACCGAGCCGCCGGGGCTGTTGATGTAAAGGCTTATGTCCTTATCCGGATCCTGCGCTTCGAGGAAGAGCAGCTGCGCTACCACAAGCGAAGCGGTGACATCATTCACCTGATCGGCAAGGAACACGATGCGGTCGTTCAGCAGCCTTGAAAATATATCATAGGCGCGTTCGCCGCGGTTGGTGGTTTCTATTACTGTTGGTACGAGCGGCATATTATTGTCCTTTCGTTTGTTTAAAAAAGGCGATATAAGCAGACAAAGTGAATGAACCCGCAAAAAGCGATTCCATTCACATATCTGTGTTATAAAAGGTTTTTCGTTTGATTGGCTTTTAGTATTTTTATCGAAGCCTGGTTATTTATGCTTCGGAGTTGTCGGCAGCTTCTTCGGTGTTATCCGCGTCGTGCTCATGCGCATGGTCGTGATCTTCTTTTGCTTCGATGTCGGTGATAACCGCTTTTGCTTTAACCGCATCGAGCGCCTTGCGGATTCTGATGTCTTCCTTTAAGGTATCGGCAGGAATGGATTTGGCTTGTTCGAGGTTAACATTGTATCGCTTTGCGATCTCTTCGTATTCCTTTTCGAGTTCTTCTTCGGAAACTTCGATATTTTCAAGCGCGGCGACTTTTTCAAGCGCAAGGCGGGTCTTCACCTGACGCTCAGCCTGCGGGCGGAACTGGGCGCGCATAGAGTCGAGGTCCATACCGGTATACTTGAGATATGTCGAAAGATCCATGCCCTGCATACGGAGACGGTTATCGAAATCGCGGAGCTGATTTTCCTGCTCTGCCGCATACATCGGTTCGGGAACTTCAACGGTCATCTTTTCGAGAAGCTTATCGACAATCGCGGTCTCGACATGCATATCCGCGTGATTTTTGTTGGATTCTTCGAGTTTTCTTCCTAAATCGGCTCGATATTCGTCGAGGGTGTCAAATTCGGAGACATCTTTTGCAAACTCGTCGTCAAGCTCGGGAAGCTGGGTCATCTTGATGCCGTTCAGCTTGACTTTGAATACTACCGGCTTGCCTTTGAGCGATTCTTCGTGATATTCCTCCGGGAAAGTTACGTTTACATCGAACTCGTCGCCTATGACATGGCCGACGATCTGTTCTTCAAAACCGGGTATAAAGGTGTTCGAACCGAGTTTAAGGCTGTAATCGTTTGCTTCGCCGCCCTCAAAAGGCACTCCGTCGTTGAAGCCCTTATAGTCAATAACGGCGGTGTCGTCCATGGCGGCTGCACGGTCGGTCACATCGATTGTACGGGAGTTGCGGTTGCGGATGCGCTCTACTTCTCGGTCAATATCTTCATCCTTAACCGGAGTTATCTCGCGTTCGATCTCAAATCCGGAATAATTTTCAAGCTCAACTTCCGGCTTCACAAATACCTTGGCTTTGATGACAACTCCGTCATCGTCGATGGTGTCAACGTCGTATTCGGGAGCCGAAATTGCATCTATCTTGCTTTCCTTGAGCGCTTCCTCGTATGCCGGCGGGATAAGTTCCTGCAGCGCGTCCTCATAGAACACGCCTTTGCCGTACATCTTTTCAATAATTGACTTCGGCGCCTTGCCCTTGCGAAATCCGGGGACATTCATGTTTTTGACGTTTTTGCGGTATGCTTTGTTGACTGCTTCATCGAATGCCGGCTTATCTATCGTAAATTCAAGTTGTGCTACATTCTTCTCCGGGTTTGATACGCTTTTGAGACTCATTTATATATTCCTCCGATATTATTACTTACATTAAAATATTTAATGGCGCAAAAAGGGATACTATATAATTATAGTCAAAAAAGCGCTCTGTGTCAAGACAAAAGCGCCAAAATTATTAAAAAATTAAAGATTGAACATTCCCGGAAAGGTTTCAGTTGACCCTCTGGGGAAGGAAATCGAGGTAGTCGCCGGAGATTAAGACAAATTCGATGCCTTCTTCCTCCGTCACCTGCGCAAGGTCATATTGACCGTGAATATGCCCGTAAAAGCAGAGTTTTACATCGTGACGGTGCATCACATCAAGCAGCTCTTCGCATTTATAGTTTATAAACAGCGGCGGAAAGTGCATGAAGACTACATTTTCCCGGTTTTCGCCGGTTTCTTCATTTAAGCGGTCGGCGGCGGACAGGCTGAGTTCAAGCCTTGCCGCCTCTCTTAATACAATTTTATTATAATCGATATTTTTCGGCGAGTTGTTTTTGTCGACATACCAACCCCGGCAGCCGCAGATATTGATATCCTCGCAGGCGTATGCGTTATTGTAAAGAAAATCGAGGGTGGAAATACCGTTTTCTTCGAAAAAGGTTTTCATCCTGGTAAGACTTGTCCACCAGTAATCGTGGTTTCCTTTTCCGAGCAGCTTTTTCCCCGGCAATGAGTCTAAAAAACGGAAGTCTTCAAGCGCATCCTGAAGGTTCATTGCCCAGCTGATATCACCGGGAATAACGACGGTATCTTCGTCGGTAACCGTCGAATTCCAGCCGTTTGTCAGTTTTTCGAGATAGTTCTCCCAGCGGCTGCCGAATATATCCATCGGCTTGTCGACCGCGAGGGAAAGATGAGTGTCTGCAATCGTATATATCGCCATATTTGTCAGTCGTATAAATTTATCAGTCGGTTTCTTGCTTTAATGTATCTTGCGTATTTTTCGTCGTATCTTTTTTGGGTTTCGGACGAGGGATAAAAGGTTTTGCCGTTTCTGACGCAGTTTTCCGCGGCTTCGCCGAAGGACTTGTAAATACCGAGCGATTTTGTCGCTGCGAGCATCACGGCTCCGAGCGTTCCGGCTTCCTTCGCGCCGCTTATCGTGATCGGAAGACCAAAAATGTCGCTTTTAATCTGAAGCCATAGCGGAGATTTAGCTCCCCCGCCGGCGGCTGTAAGCGAATGAACCTCTGCGCCGAGAGCTTTCAGCCGCTCAAGGTTATATCTCATCTCGAACGCGCTTCCTTCGAGGGCGGCGCGGTAGATATCACAGATATCGGTCGAGAAGGTAAGTCCGGTAATCGCGCCTTTTGCGGTCGGAATTCTGTCGGGAGTATAACCGGCTCCCGAAAAATGCGGGATAACGAGAACATCGGATATATCCTTGAGCGCTGCTTTTTCATCTAACAATCGGTATGCGCCGCCGTCGCCTTTAAATTCGGTCAGGTTGTCACGAAGCCAGCGAAGGAGAGTTCCGCCGGTATAGTTATACGCGTAATTTGCCAAAAGACCGCTGTCGGAAAAAGGGACGCAGACATAGCCGGAATTATAATATTTGGGGTCTGCCGGGATTTCGTCAAAGACCGGAGTTATACATTCAACAGAGCCGGTCGTGTTCACGGCTTCTCCGGCTGCGCAGACGCCGCATCCCAATGCGTTGGCAATCTGGTCATGGCTGCCGGCGACAACGAGGGTATTCTGCGGAAGCCCGAGTTTTTCGGCTTGAGCTGCGAGTATTCTGCCTACTGCCGAGCCGTCGGGAACCGGAGTTGAAAGAAGAAATGGATTTATGCCGACGGCTTTAAGCAGGTCGGCGTCCCATTTCTTGGCTCTTACATCAAAGGCCATCGTTCTTGCGGCGAGAGACCAGGGGATAAATGTTTCGCCGGTCAGGCAAAAAGTTATATAGTCGGTTATAAGCAGGAATTTCTTTACCTTATCTGCGATTTTGGGCTCCCGGCGGTTTATCCGCATCATCATGGGCAGAGAATAAGTAGCGTCGGGAATAAGGCATTCGCGGCTTATAATATGTTCAATTCCGGGGTCTGAAGCAAGCATCTTTGCTTCATCGGCGCCGTAGCCGTCGGTATACATAATCACCGGGGCAAGAGGATTCATATCGCCGTCGAGAGCGACAAACGACTCGCCGAAGGAGGTTACTGCAACGGCGGATATGCTGCCGAAATCGTTTTCATAACCGCGCGCGGCAGCGGCGGTTTCGGCAATAGTTGCGAAAACCGCATCTTTTAAGATTTCCGCGTCAACTCTTGGCGCCCCTGCCGGAAGCGGGTACTCTCTGTAACTGCCGCAGATATAAACACCGTATTCGGAATATGCCGCGCACTTACAGCCGGTTGAGCCGACATCTGCTCCGAGGATCATCATTTTAATTTATCTCCGGTAAATATATTGTTTACAACGCGCGCTTTTAAATAAATACGAATTTTATTATAATATATTTACTTATTTATGTCAAGCTTTTGGTTTGGATTTTGCGTAAAACTATTTATGGTACAATACATTTTAATTTCCGCCGCCGCGGCATTTGCCGTCTGCGCTTTTTGGAGCGGACTCGTTCTCAGGCGTTATGAATTTTCAACTGACAGATTCGGCGGCGCTTCGATACGCGCTGTTCATATCTCCGACCTCCACAGTACCCGTCACGGCAAAAATCAGAAAAAACTGCTTTTAATGGTCAAAGAAGCCGAACCGGATATCATATTTCTTACGGGCGACATTGTTGACGACCGCAAAAAAAGAAAACCGGCGTTTGAGCTTTTTGACGGGCTTTGTGCTCTCGGAGTTCCTGTTTATTACGTAACCGGAAATCATGAAATCAACATTCGCGACTTAAATGACGTTACAGATAAAATCAGACGCTCCGGTGTCCGGGTCCTTGACGGCGAATGTGAAAAGATCGTTATGAACGGCGTCAGGCTAAATATCTGCGGCATATCCGACCCGCGCAGTTATGACAGAGAAGGCGGGTATGACGGCTGGGAAAGCGCGATGAGAACCGCCTTTGCTGATATTGAGGATGATTCCGATTATAATATATTGCTTTCTCATCGCCCGGAAAGGATCGGATTTTATCATGAGCTCGGGTTTGACGCCGTATTCTGCGGTCATGCTCACGGCGGGCAGGTTAGGATACCTTTCCTTTTGAACGGTCTCTTTTCGCCGCATCAGGGCCTTTTTCCGAAATATGCGGGCGGGATTTATTCTGTGGACAAGCTGTCCCGAAAAACCTTTGAATGCGTCAGCCGGGGACTTTCGGTCTTTTGGAACCTGCCGCGGGTATTCAATCCGCCGGAGGTGGTTCTGACCGTTATAAAGAGCGATGACAGCCGAACCGACAGTTCAGACAAAAATTCAATATAGAAAAAAGCCGGATATTGACGCAGTATCCGGCTTTTTAATAATCACTTTATTGTTCTTCAAATTCTTTGGCGCATTCGGTGTCTGCTTCCTGCATGGTCTTTTCCGCCATAGTGATTGAACGAACCAGACTTTCTTTATATCCGCCGAATTCTTCCGAAACAGCGCTGACATTTTCGTTTATTCCCGCTTCAAGTTCCTTGATCAGTTCAGACATCCGATTCTGAGATTCGCCGAGGAGGGCTTTCCAGTTCTCGGCTGCCCGAACGGCGTATTCACCGACCAGGCGATTCGCTTCATCGGCAGAACTGCGGACATTGTTTCTCGCGAAATTCAGGAAATCTTCGGCTTCTCTCGCCGCTTCCGCGCGGATGCCGTTGGCATCTTCTTCGGCCTGGTTTTTAAGAGCGACAGCCTCGTTTTCGGCGTTTATTCTGATATCTTCGGCATCTTTTGTGGCGTTGATTATAAGCGAACCTATCTTTGCCGATACGGCGTCGTATTGACGGGCTTTTTCCTCGGCTTCGGTGAGAGTGTTGTTCATTACCTGACGGTTTTCCTCGACGCGGAGCCGCAGCGCTTCGATCTCGCCGTCTTTTTCGAGGAGCTGCTGTCCGGCTTCCTCAATTTGTCTTTCACTCTCGCTTAGTTTGTCTTCAAGCGCCGAATAATCTGATTCCAGCTCGCTGTACTTTTGAGTCAGCGCGTCAAATTCCGCAATCTTTTCATCAAGCCGCCGGCTGATCTCATAGACGGCGTCATTGCTGCCTGTTTTGGATGCTTCAAGCTCTGACTTCAACCGGTTCAGCTCATTTGCCATTGCCGTAAAATAGCTGTCGACATCCTCTTTGTTGTAGCCGAACATAGATGAACGAAAAGCCTCTCCCTGCTGCGTCGGAGCGGGCTTCGGGGGCTGCTGATTCTGCTGATATTCGTTGTTATTCATCGGATTTTCCTCCTGAGTTGATATCCAAATTGTCGGAAAATACGCTTCCGCGTTATGTTTTCCGCGCTTGCGTTTAAAGTTTCTTTATATATATTAGCATACAGCTGTAATATATTCAACTATGAAATAATGAAAATTATCAAAAATATTTACGTTTAAGCGTTAATATAAATTTGTTGCTTGATTTTTTTCGGGCGCTCAGGTTTTGCTTTGAGATTGTTCTGACAAATAGCTCCGGATCTCCCTGATAAATTCTTCGCCGAACTGCTGATATTTATTCTGACCGACTCCGCTGCAGGAAAGGAACTGTTCGCGGTCGCGCGGGGTTTTCTTCACTATTTCTATCAGTGTTTTGTCGGAAAAGACCATATACGGCGGGATTCCGCGGTTGTCCGAAAGCTTTTTGCGAAGGGCGCGCAAGCGTTCGAACAGATCGGTTTTCCTTATCTCGGCGTCGTCAAGAGATGCGGCTGCGGAGCCGTCGCGGGGAAGCGGTATTGTTTCGCCGGTTTTTGCGGCGCCGGCTTTGCCTTGATATCTCGGATCGTTTTTTATATAAATCTTCTCGCCCCTCTTCAGTTTTTCGGCACCGATTTCGAGGGTGCGGTATTTCCCTTGCGAATATCTGAGAAATCCGCGTGAAACGAGGGTATCTATAAGACGCCTGATATCGGCAAGCGGCATATGCGACAGGGCGGAATAGTGAGTTTCCTCGTCTAATCCGAGGCGCTTTACCGCATCGGTGCGGCTCCCTTTGAGCGCGTCGGCGAGATTTGATGCGCCGATGCCGAAGCTGAAGTCGTTTTCATTGAATTCTTTAATGAACTTGAGCGCAATCACGGCTTCCTTTGTAACCTCGGTTGTTTTATACTTACCGAGACAATTGGCGCAATTTCCGCAGCTGCCGGGCTTATGCTTCGTCTCTCCGAAATACTCTAAGATAAACCGGCGCAGGCAATCGGGAGTCATGCAGTATTCTACCATTAGTTCGAGACGCTTATAATCTCGTTCCCTGAGTTCGGTCAAGGTTTTTTCGTCAAGATCGGAGCCTTCGGTTGAATTATCGATTAAAAACTTGTCGATTATTACGTCCTGACCGCTGTAATACAGAATACACTCGGCAGGTGCGCCGTCCCTGCCGGCGCGGCCGGCTTCCTGATAATAGCTCTCCGGATTTTTAGGCATATTGTAGTGTATGACATAGCGGATATCAGATTTGTCGATGCCCATTCCGAAAGCGTTTGTCGCGGCTATTACGTCGATTCGGTCGTAAGTGAAATCTTCCTGGTTTTGACGCCTTTCTTCATCGTCCATGCCGGCATGGTATCTGCCGGCGGATATACCGTCTGCCGTAAGTTTTGTATAAAGTTCGTCGACCGTCTTTCGGGTCGAGCAATAAACGATGCCGCGGTCGGACTTATGGGCGCGTATATAGCTCAAAAGAGCGGAATATTTATTGCCCGGCTGAGCTACTTCGTAATAAAGGTTATCCCGGTCGAAACCGGTAACCATTATATCCGGATCACAGAGACCGAGGTATTTGACTATGTCTTCCCTGACCTGTTCGGTCGCCGTTGCGGTGAAAGCCGCAACTGTCGGACGTTTTGCAAGGAAGTTTATGAATTCCGGGATGTCGAGGTATGACGGACGGAAATCCTGTCCCCATTGGGAAACGCAGTGAGCTTCGTCTACCGCCAGGAGAGATATATCCACAGATGACGCAAAGTCAAGGAAACCCTGGGTCAGCAGCCGCTCCGGAGCTACATAAATTATCTTATAAAGCCCGTATCTGGCGTTTGACAGCGCCAAATCGAACTGTCGCGGGGTAAGCGAGCTGTTGAGATATGCGGCAGCGACGCCGAGCTGTTTCAGCGCCGTCACCTGATCTTTCATAAGCGAAATCAGCGGCGACACCACAAGGGTGATCCCCGGCAGCATAAGCGCCGGAATCTGATAGCAGCATGACTTGCCGGCACCGGTAGGCATGACCGCAAAGCAGTCTCTGCCGGATAAGATATCGTCTATCATCCGCTCCTGACCGGGACGAAAGCTGTTATAGCCGAAAAGATTTTTGAGTATTGTAAATTTATCGTGAAAAGACATTCAAAATCCTGATTTAAATTATCTCGCCTTTCTCCATGTCGCAGGAGAGAAAAGCAGCAGCACCGGGAATATCTCGAGACGGCCTATCAGCATATCCGCGCCAAGAACAAGCTTGCTGAATACCGAATATCCTGAGAAGTTGCCCGCCGGCCCGACAGCGCCGAGACCGGGAGCGACATTGTTTAAAGCGGCGGAAACGGCTGTGAAGTTGGTTGTAAAGTCAAGGTTGTCGACCGAAATCAAAATAAGAGAGAATGCGAATATCAGACTGTAAATCCCGACATAGACCCTGACTCCGCGGGCAATATCCCCGCTGATGATTTTTCCGGAAATCCTCATCTGCTTTACGCTTTTCGGATGGATCATTTTTCTTATCGCAAGGCGGGTTGACTTAAACAATATAATAATCCGGCTGACCTTAAGCCCTCCGCCGGTCGAACCGGCGCAGGCGCCGATAAACATCAGCAGTATGATAACCGTCTTTGAAAGCCCGGGCCAGAGGTTATAATCGGTTGTCGTAAAGCCGGAACTCGATATGATCGACCCGACGTGAAATGCTGCTTTATGCAGCGCTTCATCGTAATGCGGATATATGTGCCGTAGATCGAACATTATAATCAGGATGGAAACAGCTATTATCGCAAGATAAGTCAGCGATTCCTCGTCGAGGAAAAATGCTTTTAAATCCCCCGAGAGCAAAAGAAAATACATCGAGAAACTGATCCCGAAAAGTATCATGAAGACCGTGATTATTATCTGCTGCGCGACGGTGTATGAAGCGCAGCTGTCCGCGAGAACGCCGATGCCGCCGGTGCCGGCGGTACCGAAAGAGATACAGACTGCATCGAATACCGGCATATCGAAGATTATCAGAAGACCGGTCATTATAACAGTCATCACAATATAAATGGTGTAAAGAATGCGGGCATTGCTGCGCATCTTCGGGACCAGCTTGGCGACCGACGGTCCGGGGCTTTCCGCCTTCATTATATGCAGACCGGTACCGCTGTCGGCGCTGCGCGGCATAACGGCGATTATGAATATCAGCACTCCCATCCCGCCGAGCCAGTTTGTAAAGCATCGCCAATACTGCATGCTCCGGGGCAGAGCTTCAATGTCGGTAAGCGCGGTCGCGCCGGTGGTCGTAAATCCGGATATGCACTCGAATAACGCATCTATATAGTTTGGTATTGAGCCGCTTAAGTAAAAAGGCAGCGCGCCGACAACAGAAAGCACGATCCAGGCAAGCGCGACGGTAACATAACCCTCTTTTGCGTAAACCTTATTGAAATCGGCTTTCAATATGATTCCGCCGGCGCCGAGCAGAAAACAAAAGGCTATTGTCTCGGCAAAAGAGATTACCGACGCTCTTTCGTGAAGCACCGCGGCAATTATCATGGGCGGAATCATGAATACTCCCTCAAGAGCGAGCATATATCCGATATATTTCAGAAGAACTCTTTTATTTATGAAATTTCCCTCCAATCAACCGAAGATTGTTTTTTTAATATAGTCATATCGGAAGGCTGTTTAATAACATTGAGTTAAAGATATCAATACTGATATTTTACACCGCCCTTCTCCATGTGCCGGGAGAGAAAAGCAGCAGCATCGGGAACAATTCGAGACGGCCTATCAGCATATCCGCGCTCAGAACAAGCTTGCTCAAAATCGAATAACCGGCGAAATTGCTTGTCGGCCCGACACCGCCGAGACCGGGTCCCACATTGTTTATTGTTGCCGCAACGGCGGTAAAGTTGGTGGTAAAATCGAAATCATCGATTGAAATCAGCAGAAGCGACAGCGCGTATATTATACAGTAAACAACAATGTAGATGTTGACACCGTGAACTACGCTGATGTCAACAGTCTTTCGGGATAGTCTGACATGCTTTACGCTTCGCGGATGGATCATCTTCTTTAACGTACGGCGGGAAGATTTAAGCAGTATAAGGATACGGCTTACCTTCAGTCCGCCGCCGGTCGAACCGGCGCTGGCGCCGATGAACATAAGCGTTACAAGTATGGTTTTGGAAAGCTCCGGCCATTTATTGAAGTCGGTCGTTGCGAAGCCGGAAGTCGTTATTATCGATCCTACCTGAAACGCCGAATCCTTCAGCGCCTCTCCCCAGGTTGAGTAAAAACCGCGGATATTGAACATGATAATCAATGTCGAGACGGCTATTATCGCAAGGTAGGTCATCGTCTCCTCATCACGGAACACCGCTTTGATGTTTCCGATCAGCAAAAGGAAATATATCGAGAAATTGATCCCAAAAAGAATCATAAAAACAGTGATTATTATCTGCTGAGCCGAGGTGTATGACGCGCAGCTGTCGGCTAAAATCCCGAATCCTCCGGTTCCGGCGGTGCCGAAAGTGATACAGACGGCGTCAAACGCCGGCATCTTAAATATAATCAGCAATATTGCCATTATTATGGTCATCGCCACATAAATGCTATAGAGGATTCTTGCGTTGCTGCGCATCTTCGGAACGAACTTGCCTACCGAAGGACCGGGGCTTTCCGCTCTCAGTATATGAAAACCGGCGCTGCCGGCATTGAGAGGCATTATCGCAAGGACAAACACCAGAACTCCCATACCGCCGAGCCAGTGTGTAAAGCTGCGCCAATAGAGCATGCTCCGCGGAAGCGCTTCTACATTTTTCAAGATACTTGCGCCGGTGGTGGTAAATCCGGAAACGCACTCAAAAATAGCGTCTATATAGTTAGGTATCGAGCCGCTTAAAGTAAAAGGCAGCGCGCCGACGAGAGACAGCAGAATCCAGGCAAGCGCCACGGTTACATAGCCCTCTTTTGCGTATACTTTATTAAAGTCAGCTTTTAAAATAATACCCGCGGCTCCGATTATAAGACATAAGCCGATAACCTCCGCAAAAGCTATGACGGAAGCTTTTTCGCCGAGCACTGCAGCTATTATCAGCGCCGGAATCATGAAAGCTCCCTCAAGAGCAAGCATATATCCGATATATTTAAAAACAATTTTTTTATTTATAAAAATCACTCCAATCGGCAGGATAAGAGACAAACCCGCTTAAAACTCAGATATTTTATTCACTGTCGGTGAAGATGTCATTCAGCTCGAATATGGTATGCTCAGCCGTTGTTACGATTATAACCGTATCGCCCTTCTGCAGGTAATCGGCTCCGTGCGGGAATATGACATTTCCCATCCTTGTAATGCAGGCAACGAGCAGATCCTTTCGCAGCGGGATCTTGCTGAAGGGCTCGCCGAGGTGCATCGTATCATCGCTGACTTCAAATTCGATAGCCTCGGCTTTTTCGTCGACTATGCGGTGAAGAGTGACCGCCGAGCCCCCGCTGCTGGACATCGCGCGGACATAGCGCAGGATATCGGTGGTTATAAGTTCCTTCGGGCAGACGGTTGAGCCGATGCCCTTGTCGGCAAAAAGAAAGTTATATTCGTTGTTATCCAATTTGGTAATCGTTTTAGGGACTCCCGCCTTGGAAGAAAACATCGAGATGACTATATTCATCTCGTCGACATCGGTGAGCGTCACGACGGCGTCGGTTTCATCTATCCGCTCGGCTCTCAGGACATCGTGCGAGCTGCCGTCATCGTTGATTACAAGAGCCTTCGGAAGCCGTTCGGCAAGCTCGTTTGCCCGCTCTTCGTCTATTTCAATTATCTTGACGCCTATTCCGACATTCAAAAGGTCATCGGCGAGATATTCGGCTATTGTCGAGCCGCCGATTATCATTACATTCCGGATTTTCTGAACATCAAGCTCAAGCTGCTTAATGACCTTCGCAAGGTCGCGGCGGGAGGCGGTGATCGTGATCTTATCGCCTGCTCGGAAGACAAAGCCGCCTCGCGGGATTATAACTTCTCCGTTTCGCTCGACGGCGCAGACAAGGATATGCCGGCGCAGCTCCCCCTTCATATCATCTATGCGGCGGTTGGCAAGCGAATTTTTTTCGTCAAGCAGAAGCTCGACAAGCTCAACGCGGCCTTTGGCAAATGCGTCAAGATTGAGAAATGACGGGAACTCAATCGAACGGAAGATCTGATGCGCTGTCATCAGCTCCGGGTTTATCGCCATCGAAAGTCCCAAATCCTCGCGAAGATACTGGATCTGCTGATTGTATTCGGCATTCCGGACCCTTGAAATGGTGTGGCTGCAGCCGAGTTTTTTCGCAAGAATGCAGCAAAGAAGGTTGGTCTCGTCGTTTGAGGTCACCGCCACCATGAGATCGCAGTTTCCTATGTCCGCTTCGCGCTGCACTTCAAGCGACGCGCCGTTTCCGACGACAACAAGGACATCGAGCCGCTCCTGAGCATGCTGCAGAACATCCTGGTCCGAATCTATCAGAACAAGATCGTGTCCTTCTTTGGAAAGTTGTCTGGCAAGCGTAAATCCGACATTTCCGTCGCCTATAATAGCTATTTTCATATAAATTCGTCTTTCTTCTATGTGAATATATCACAACGCGGTTTAGAATTAATCGCGTATTTTCCTTTCGGTTTTTAAGATCGCCTCGTATGCGCGTATGATTCCGTCGCCGAATCCGTTTTCGTTGTCGAGTATCAGGTCGGCGTATTTCGACGAAGGGATCGAATATTCCCTTTCCCTGTATCTTACGGTGGCAAGGTAATAATCCGCTATCTGTTCGAGCGTCTGATTCTTTATTATCAGGTTGCGTTTTATGCGGCGGTACAGCCGGGTTTCGATGGCTGCGGTAACATAAATTTTATAATCGCAGAGCTCGCGCAGCTCATCGATGCAGAAAAGAAAGGCTCCGTCTAAAATCAGATATTTGAATCCGCTTGATATTTCGTTTTTTATAAAATCATATGCCGCCGCGCGGTCGATCGAGTCGGGGTGATTCCAGTCGGGGTATTCCTTTCCGTCAAGCGGGGAAATTATCCTGGGCAGCTCTTTTTTATAAAACTTGTCGAGAAGTATGCAGGAAGTGTTTTCTCCCAAAAGCGGCATAAGCTGTTCGCAAAGCGTCGATTTGCCGCTTGCCGAAGCTCCGGATATGCCGATCACAAATGCTTTCATGTGTGTTTCTTACCTTATTTTGTTTTTGGATTATTATGTGACTGCGGTGAAATATTGTATATATAAAACCGGATGATTTCTGAAACATTGACGATAAATGTTGCGAAACACTTGACAAAATCACTTATATAGGGTAAAATAAGACTAATCAATCATGTGATTCACGGAGGTATCAATATGTTTACTTTATCCATTGCAGGCGGCTGGCTGCCCGGCAACTACTACGAAAGATACGCAGCGGCCAAAAAATACGGCTTCAAGGCGCTTGAGATGCTCGGCTGGACCGGACTCGATCTCGACCGCGCAAGAAACGCAATCGACGAGAGCGGCGTGGCGCTTTCCGCCATTCTGACCCAGTCGACGGATCCCGAAATTCAGAAGAAGCTGGACAACAGCCACGGCATCGTCTGGGAAGACCTTTACGATGACTACGTAAAGGCGATGACCGAGACCATCAACGCCGCAGTTAAACTCAACTGCCGTCAGGTAGTCGCGGTTTCCGGAAACGAGCGCAAGGATGTCGAAAGATACACTCAGCACCTTAATATCGTCAAAGCTCTGACCCGCGTGGCTCCGATCGCCGAAGACGCCGGAGTTACCATCGTTCTCGAGCCGCTCAACATCCTCGTCGACCATATGGGCTATTATCTTGTAACTTCAAAGGAAGGCTTTGATGTCATCCGCGAAGTCGGCAGCCCGAATGTCAGGCTGCTCTATGACGTTTATCATCAGCAGATCTCCGAAGGAAACATTATCAACAATATCAAAAACAATGTCGATCTGATAGGACACATCCATCTGGGCGACGTCCCCGGACGCAGAGAACCCGGAACCGGCGAAATCAATTACCGCAATGTCTTCAAAGCCATCTGCGAATCCGGCTATACAAAATACGCCGCTCTCGAGTGCGGACTTACCACCGACCTTGAGACCGGTGTCAAGAACATGCGCGCTCTTACCGACGGATACGCCGACTGATTACAGTTTTTTATCGGGATGACGGGGATTTCCCCGCCGTCCCGTTTTTTTATGTCTTATATATCCAATTCTTCTTTTTCAATCCTGATGCAGGAGAGAGCGGTGTGTTCGTCCCGCTCGAAAAAGACGCAGATGGAACCGTCCGGATTTATCGCGATATCGGCGTATCCGGCTTTGTCGTATATTATCTTTCTGCTTTTTGTACCGAGCCCGTCATTTGACAGTCGGGTGATGCAGAGCTGTCTGCGTTCCTTATCCGAATAACAGTTGACAAAATATATGTCATCACCGCGCCGGCAGGTTGAGCCGAAGCAGACGGGGTCGACTAGTTCTTCGTCGAATTTCGGTTCGGTGAACCTTCCGTCTTTTTCGTATACATATCCGCGGCGGCGCTCCGGCGAAACGTTGCGGAGATTGAAAATTATTCTGCCGTCGGGAAGGGCTGTCGCGGCAGTCTCGCTTGGATCTTTGAGACAGCCTTTTATATACTCCCTTGCGGGATACCATTTGCCGTTTTCGCAATAAAGCGCGCTTACGACCGACGGGGCGTGCGGCCGAGGAGCGCCGGGGGTTCCTTCCCCGTTTGCCATCCAGAGAGGAACTATCATCCTTCCGTCCGAGATGATGCCGTGACCGGGCCCCGGGGCTATGATATTGTGAGGCCAAAGCTTCTGCAAAGCGTCTGCCGCGTCTATCCGTTCCGGTTTCGAGTAGGTTTTGCCTTTATCGTCGGAATATATGGTATAAATATCGTAATAATCGATTGCATATATTAATCTCAGACGGTTTCCTTCGGCAATAAGCGTCGGGTTATTGACAGCCAGATTTTCGGAGAAAGCCGGCTGGCGATAATATCCCCAGGTAAGACCGCCGTCTTCGCTGACAGCCGTTTCAATGGCTCGGGTATCCCAGTCGCTGAGCGTTACCCGGCACTCATAGGCGCATACCAGTGTTCCGCAGTCAAGCGAAACTATGGCGGGTATTCTGTGCCAGCCAAAGCCGTGCTCCCCTCGCCGTATTACATCTGTAATTACCATCGGAACTGTCCTCCTGCATATTAATTGATATTTATTATCATAAGGACGAAAGCCGTCGTTGTTTTATAATTATATCACAGAAAATATTGTTTTTCAAGAAGCGTGGATATATTTTTAGCATCTCCCGCTTGAATTTTCCCGCGGTGTATGGTATTATGTTTTAAATTGGAATTACGGAACACGGAATCATGTCGGAAAAACTATCGAAAAATACCGGGAAAGCCGGAAAAACAAGAAAAAAGTTTATAAAAGCGGCTGACATTTTCAGGGCGGCGCTGTTTTTTGCCTTGATAATCTTCGGTGCGGTTTATTACTACACCCATCCCGAGGCGGCGATACCGAAGCCGGGTGTCGGCGCTGTAAATAGAGTCGGCCGTGATTCGCTAGTCATCAGCTTTATTGATGTCGGTCAGGGGGATTCGACTCTTATTATAGCTCCGGGCGATGAAGCGATGCTTATCGATACCGGGATGCGGGATAAATTTTCAAATGTCGAAAATGAACTTAAGAAAAACGGAGTCACGGCGCTGAAGTATCTCGTTCTTACTCATCCTCATGACGATCATATCGGCGGCGCGTCGGAAATACTTGAGCGGTTTGAAGTAAGCGAAGTCATTATGCTGAAAACCGCCGTCGATTCGCCGGCGTATTCAAATCTCATCCGCGCGATGTCGGAATCGAATACTGCGGCGGTATATCCTTCGCCGGGGGATAAATTTTCTTTGGGTGAAGCCGAATTCACAATTCTCACCTCAGCTTCGGCGGTTTATGAGGACATGAACGACGCATCGATGATGCTGAGACTTGTCTGTAAAGACACGTCCGCCGTCTTCACGGGAGACGCCGGGGAGATTCCGGAGGGGGAAATAATCGACGCCTTCGGCGCATCTTCGCTCAAATCGGATGTTCTTAAAGTCGGTCATCACGGTTCCTCATCGTCGACTTCGGCAAGATTTCTTCAAGCCGTACAGCCGGATTTTGCCGTAATAAGCTGCGAAAAGAACAACGATTACGGTCATCCGCACGGAATAACGCTGCGCAAACTAACCGATATCGGCGCGCAGATTTACAGAACCGACATTTCCGGGACCGTTACCCTGATAAGCGACGGAAAAGAGTTTACATATTACGAAGCTGCCGAAGACTGATCTCTGCTTTTTTATTATATTCCTGTTTTTCATTCCTCAATGTGCATATTAACATGAATGTTCTGTTATTACATATTTTTGTTTAATTTTGCTTGACAATATATTGACTTTAATTTGACAATGTGATATAATGTTTTTATGATTATTTAAGGAGGTTTTATCATGAAATTTAACAAGTTAATCCGCACAGGCGCGGTTTTGTTGACAGTGCTGATAGTTGCAGCGGCACTTGCATCCTGCGGCGGCGCCGGCTCATCCGATAAAATAAAACTCGGCGGTATCGGTCCGCTTACCGGCGGCGCGGCTATTTACGGTTCCGCCTGCAAAAACGCCGCTGAAATCGCGGTCGAAGAGATCAACGCCCTGGGAGGACTTCAGTTTGCTCTCAACTTCCAGGACGACGAGCACGACGCCGAAAAATCGGTAAACGCTTACAACAACCTCAAAGACTGGGGAATGCAGGTTCTGGTCGGGACTACCACTACCACCCCCTGCATCGCCGTTTCCGCCGAAGCTTACAACGACCACCTCTTTGTCCTTACCCCTTCCGCATCATCGGAAAAGGTAGTTGAACTTGATACCAACGAAGACGGCAGCGTAAACTACAAAGGCAATACTTTCCAGATGTGCTTCACCGACCCCAACCAAGGATCGGCATCCGCTCAGTATATCAGCGAAAAGGGTCTCGGTTCGAAGATCGCCATTATATACAAGAACGATGACCCGTATTCAAAGGGAATATACGAGCGCTTCATCTCAAAAGCCGCCGAGCTTGGAGTAAGCGTTGTTTCGGAAACCAGCTTTACCGATGACTCTGCAAACGACTTCTCGGTTCAGCTTTCCCAGGCGCAGGCCGCGGGAGCCGACCTTGTCTTCCTGCCGATGTATTACACTCCGGCTTCCCTTATCCTGACTCAGGCGCACAACATGAACTACACCCCGAAATTCTTCGGAGTTGACGGTCTTGACGGCATACTCACGATGGAAGGCTTTGATACCTCTCTTGCCGAGGGCGTTATGCTGCTGACCCCCTTCTCCGCCGACGCTTCAGACGAGCGCACTCAGAACTTCGTCAAGAAATATCAGGAGAAATACGGCGATATACCGAACCAGTTCGCCGCCGATACCTATGACGTTGTTTATTCGATCTATCAGGCCTGCAATAACGCCGGGATAACATCTTCAATGAGCCATCAGGAAATCTGCGATAAGCTTATTGAGCAGTTCACCACAATGACTTATGACGGGCTTACCGGCGCCGGAATGACCTGGGCGCCCTCCGGAATGGTCTCAAAAGAGCCCCGCGGAATGATAATCAAAGACGGCGCATATGCCGGTATGGATTGATTTCCGACTTATCTGACGGCTAAGCTCTGATATCTTTTTTCAGTTGTTATTTTAAGATTAAAAGCTTCAGGGCTGTCGTATAATTTACGGCAGCCCTGATATTTTGAAAACTGTAATATTTTTTCGTTTTAAGCGTGTTTCTGAAATTCCGAATTTCCCTCCGCAATTCCGTTTTTTCAGTTTCAGACCAATACGCTGCCGACAACAGTTTTAAACGAAAGTGTAAAACAATATGGCGTTTCTATCATATCTTATCAAAGGATTGAGCCTCGGTTCGGTCTATGCAATTATCGCGCTGGGTTATACGATGGTATACGGAATCGCGAAAATGCTTAACTTCGCTCACGGCGACGTTATTATGATAGGCGGCTACGCCGCTTACATCTCAACGGTTTATCTCGGATTCCCGCCGGTCATCGGTCTTATAATAGCTATTCTTGTCTGCACCCTGCTCGGAATAGTTATCGAAAAGTTAGCGTATAAGCCGCTTCGAAGCGCCGATTCTCTTTCCGTTCTGATCACCGCCATCGGAGTTTCCTATTTTCTGCAGAACATCGCGCTGCTTATCTGGGGTTCCGATCCCAAGGTGTTCCCCTCGATCGCCAAATCGATGACATCGATAAGCCTTTTCGACGGGCAGCTGGTAATTTCCTGGGAAACCATTATAACGATAATCGCTAACATAATCATAATGGTATCGCTCACCCTGTTCACAAGCAAGACCCGAACCGGCAAGGCGATGCGCGCCGTTTCGGAGGATCGCGAGGCAGCTCAGCTGATGGGAATTGACGTAAATAAAACAATTTCGATAACTTTCGCCATCGGCTCGGGACTGGCTGCGATTGCCGGAGTGCTGCTCTGCTCCTCATATCCGACTCTTATGCCGACTACCGGCTCGATGCCGGGGATTAAAGCGTTTACGGCGGCGGTTTTCGGCGGCATCGGATCGATACCCGGGGCTTTGCTCGGCGGTTTGCTGCTCGGAATAATCGAGACGCTTGCCAAGGCCTATATCTCGATGCAGCTTTCCGACGCCATTGTTTTCGCCGTGCTTATCATTATACTGCTGGTTAAGCCCACCGGACTTCTCGGCAAGAAAGTCATTGTGAAGGTGTAATGATGTCCGGAAAGAGAGTAAATATTCTGAAAAGCATCCCGCCTGCGTCGAAAAACGCCTTCATAAACTACGGGATAGTTATCGCGGCCTTCGCTGTGATAACCGCGCTCCGCTCGCTGGGACTGCTGTCTATCAGCCTGGAAGGTCAGCTTGTGCCGATCTGCTGCTATATCGTCATGGCTATATCGCTGAACCTTACCGTCGGTATTTTAGGTGAGCTTTCACTCGGTCATGCCGGATTCATGAGCGTCGGGGCATTTACCGGAATTATTGTATCCGGACTTTTGTCAGCGGCTGTGCCGAACGGCGCGCTGCGGCTGCTTACAGCGATTATCGTCGGCGGTATCGCTGCCGGAATCGTCGGAGTTCTGGTCGGGATCCCGGTTCTGAGGCTCAACGGCGACTACCTTGCGATAGTCACTCTTGCGTTCGGAGAGATTATCAAGAATATTATTAACTGCCTTTATATCGGTTACGACAGCGCCGGAATCCGAATTTCAATGACAAGCGAAGCCGCGCTCGGGTTGGGTCCCGACGGCAAGATAATTATCGACGGCGCGATCGGAGCGGTGAATATTCAGAAGATTTCGACATTCACAGCCGGCTTTCTGCTCGTTCTCGTCTGCCTTGTCGTAATTCAGAATCTTGTCAACAGCCGCAACGGCCGCGCTATCATGGCGCTGCGCGACAACCAGATTGCCGCGGAATCCGTCGGGATAAATATCGTCAAATACAAGATGATGGCTTTTGTGACCTCCGCTGTTATGGCGGGGATGGCGGGCTGTCTCTTTGCGCTGAATTACTCGACGGTCGTCGCGAAAAAGTTTGATTTCAATACTTCCATACTAGTGCTTGTTTTCGTCGTTCTAGGCGGAATCGGCAATATCCGCGGCTCGATGATAGCCGCCACCGTGCTTTACATCCTTCCGGAAATGCTGCGCGGCATCCGCGATTACCGGATGCTGGTTTATGCCGTCGTTTTGATTCTGGTTATGATAGTTACCAACAATCCGACGATCCGGAGTCTTTTGTATGAGAATGTATTGAATCCGATGAAGGCTTTAATTCCCAAAAAGAAAGGAGGTGCGGCAGATGCAGACGAAAACTAAAATGGTGTCGATCCCTTCACCCGGACTGATGCCGGAAAGAGATATCGGAAAGAAACCGATACTTGAAGTTTCACGTTTGGGCATAAAATTCGGCGCTCTCGCCGCTGTCGACGATGTAAACCTGACTATCAGCCGCACCGAAATAGCCGGGCTAATAGGGCCTAACGGCGCCGGGAAAACTACTATTTTCAATCTAATAACCAAGGTTTATCCGCCGTCTTCCGGAATCATCATGCTCGACGGTAAAGATACGAGCGGGATGGATACCGCGGCGATCAGCCGCGCCGGAGTTGCAAGGACTTTTCAGAACATACGGCTTTTTGACAAGCTTTCCGTCGAAGACAACGTAAAAATCGGTCTCCACAATCAGACGCCGTATAATATGCTCGACTCGGTTTTACGCCTTCCGAAATACTGGAAGCAGGAAAAGATCGCCCATGAGCGGGCGCTTGAGCTGCTATCCATCTTCGATATGCAGGATATGGCCGATGATGAAGCCGGGAGCCTCCCCTACGGAGCGCAGCGGCGCCTCGAAATCGTAAGAGCGCTTGCGACGAATCCGAGCCTTCTGCTGCTCGATGAGCCGGCGGCGGGGATGAATCCCTCCGAAACCGAAACTTTAATGGAAGCGATTGTCAATATCCGGGACAAATTCGAAATCGCGATTCTTATTATCGAGCATGACATGAAGCTGGTTATGGGTATCTGTGAAGGTATTGCCGTTCTGAACTACGGCCGCATTATCGCGAAGGGGACTGCTTCCGATATACAGAACAATCCCGAAGTCATCGAAGCGTATCTGGGACGTTCGCGCACCGGCTCCGCTTCCGGATTCTGAGGGAGGCGCAGATTATGAATATGTTGAAAGTCAGCAACATAAACGTTTACTACGGCGCGATACACGCGATCAAGGATGTCAGCTTTGAAGTAAACGAAGGTGAGATCGTAACGCTTATCGGCGCGAACGGCGCGGGAAAATCCACCATTCTGAAAACGGTCTCCGGCATGATGCGCTCTAAAACCGGCTCAATCAGCTTCTTGGATGAGGAAATCAGCGCGGTCGAATCTTATAAGCTTATTTCAAGAGGAATAACTCACGTTCCGGAAGGGCGGCGGGTGTTTTCCCAGCTTACCGTTGAAGAAAACCTCGAGATGGGGGGATATACCGTCAAATCGTCGGAAATCCCATCGCTTTTGGAGAATGTTTTCGAGCAATTTCCGAGACTTAAGGAACGCCGGCGTCAGGTTGCGGCGACTCTTTCCGGCGGCGAGCAGCAGATGCTTGCCATGGGGCGGGCGCTGATGGCAAAACCGAAGCTGATCATGCTTGACGAGCCGTCTATGGGACTTGCGCCGATTCTCGTCGACCAGATATTCGACATCATCCGATTAATGAACCGCAACGGAACGACGATTCTCCTTGTCGAGCAAAACGCAAACATGGCGCTTGCGATAGCCGACCGGGGTTATGTTCTGGAAACCGGTCGGGTGGTCATGAGCGACAGCGCAAAATCCCTGCTTGCCGACAATTCTGTGAAAAAGGCCTATCTGGGCGGCTGAAGACCGATTCCCTTAAAGAGAGGACTTAACGCCTCTCTTTATTGACTGCCTTTATTGCCTGAGAACGGATGTAAACTGAAAATTAACATTTTTCGCTTTACTTTTCATGTTAAATATGATATAAATATATAGTTATTTTTCATTATAATCGCAAATAATATACTCATCACGAAAGGAATCTTTCCAAAATGAAAAAACTCCGCTTCGGCGCCGCTCTTTTAGTATGCGCCATTATGTTGACCGCTTTGGCCTCCTGCGGTAAGCCATACAACTATGATCTTTCAGAATATATTACCCTCGCCAATTACAAAGGCGTTGAAATCGCCGCAGCTGAAATAGATTCTCAGGTCCAGTCACAGCTCGATTCTCTGCTTGAACAGAAAGCCACTACCGAAGACATTACCGACCGTCCCGCGGCGCTTGGCGATATTGTAAACATCGACTATTCCGGGACAGTTGACAGCGTCGCTTTTGAAGGCGGCACCGCGGCGGGGCAGGATGTAACCCTCGGCGCCGGCGGCTATATTGACGGTTTTGAAGACGGCATCGTTGGCATGATGATAGGCGAGGAGAAGAAAGTTCCCTGCGCCTTCCCCGAAGATTATCATAACACCGAACTTGCCGGCAAGGTTGCTGAGTTTACAATCACTCTTAACTCGATAAAATACAAAAATCTTCCCGAGCTGAATGATGCTTTTATCGTTTCACTTGAAAACGGTTATGACACCCTTGACAGCTACAAGACATATCTGCGCAAGGCTATTAAGGAAAACAATGTCTGGACTAAAATTGTATCCGAGACTGCGGTAATCAAGTATCCTGAAAAGGAAGTCAAGGCATCTTACAACCAGATGGTAACATATTACAAGTCTCTTGCCGCGCAATACAACGCTACGCTTGACGAATATATAATGAATTATCAGGGGTCTGATACCAACACTTTCCTTTCCTATGTTACTTCATACGCAAAAGAAGCCGTTAAGAGCGAGATGTGCCTGAATGCAATTGCCCGCGCCGAAAACATAACTGTTTCCGACAGCGATTATCAGACAAAAGGCGCCGAGCTCGCCAAGCAAAACGGCATGGAAGATTTAAAGGCTTATGAAAAATCCATGGGCAGGGAAAATATCGAAAACTCCATTCTGAACATTTTGGTTCGAGAATGGTGCGCAGCTCAGGCAGTCGAAACCGCAGCCGAAGGCTAAGAAATATTTTGGGCAGTTTAAAGACTGCCCTTTTTTATTTGCGAAAACCGATTGACAGAAGCGCCGCGCTGTGATATAATGACTTCAACAACGAAATCATATAAACGAAAGGAATAATTATGGAATTCTTCCCTGAAATACCGACAATAAAATACGAAGGCAAAAAATCCAAGAACCCGCTTTCCTTTAAGCAGTATAACGCAGACAAGGTCATCGCGGGAAAGACGATGCGCGAACACCTGAGATTCGCCATGGCCTGGTGGCACACAATGATAGCCGACGGCACCGATATGTTCGGCGTCGGCACGATGGATAAGAAATTCGGAGCTGTCTCCGATATGGCGGTTGCGAAAAAAAGAGTTCCCGCCGCTTTTGAGCTTATGCAAAAACTCGGGATCGGTTATTTCTGCTTCCACGACAAGGATCTTGCCCCGGAAGGCAATGATCTTGCTTCCTTCCACAAAAATCTTGACGCCATAGTCCCGCTTGTTAAAGAGGAAATGGATAAAACCGGCATCAAATGCCTCTGGGGCACCGCCAATCTTTTCAGCAATCCGAGATACGCTCACGGCGCGGGTACTTCATGTGATGCCAATATATTCGCCTATGCGGCGGCGCAGATAAAGAAAGCCATCGACGTTACCGTTGCCTTCGGCGGCGAAGGATACGTGTTCTGGGGCGGCAGAGAGGGTTATGACACCCTGCTTAACACCGACATGGGTCTTGAGCTTGACAACCTCGCGCGGCTCCTCTCCCTTTCAAGGGATTACGGCCGCGCAAACGGCTTTAACGGCTGCTTCTACATCGAGCCGAAGCCGAAGGAACCGACGAAGCACCAGTATGACTTCGACGCCTCGACGGTACTTGCCTTCCTTCGCAAATACAATCTTATGTCAGACTTTAAACTGAACATTGAAGCGAACCACGCGACCCTCTCTCAGCACACATTCCAGCACGAGCTGGTTGTTGCGCGGATAAACGACGCTCTCGGCTCTATCGACGCAAACCAGGGGGATCCCAACTTAGGCTGGGATACCGACCAGTTCCCGACAAATGTCTATGACACTACCCTCGCGATGCTTGAGGTGTTGAAAGCCGGAGGATTCACGACCGGCGGACTTAACTTCGACGCTAAATGCCGCCGTCCCTCGATGACGCATGAAGATATTTTCCTTTC
>DUUJ01000052.1 GCA_012841635.1 Clostridiales bacterium
AAAAGAAATAAATTACCGGAGGAATTTAACCATGGCAAAGCAACATTTCGAACGCACCAGGCCTCACGTTAACATCGGTACCATCGGTCACGTCGACCATGGTAAAACCACCCTGACCGCTGCTATCACCAAAGTACTCTCTATGGGTGACGATCAAGTTAAGGCTCTTCGTTATGACCAGATCGACAAGGCTCCCGAAGAGAAGGCCCGTGGAATCACAATCAATACCACCCACGTCGAGTATGAGACTGTAAATCGTCACTATGCTCACGTTGACTGCCCCGGCCACGCCGACTACATCAAGAACATGATTACCGGCGCAGCTCAGATGGACGGCGCGATCCTCGTCGTCGCTGCTTCCGATGGTCCGCTTCAGCAGACCCGTGAGCACGTTCTGCTCGCTCGTCAGGTAAACGTTCCGGCTATCGTTGTTTTCCTTAACAAGGTTGACCTTGTTGACGACGAAGAGCTCATCGACCTCGTTGAGATGGAAGTCCGCGATCTGCTTTCCGCTTATGATTACGACGGCGACAACGCACCGATCGTCCGCGGCTCCGCCCGTGAAGCTCTGCTCGCTACCGATACGGATCCGAACGCCGATGTTTATTCTGCTATCCGCGAACTTATGGCTGAAGTCGACAGCTTCATCCCGACTCCCGCCCGCAAGACCGACATGCCTTTCCTTATGCCTGTCGAGGACGTATTCTCAATCTCCGGCCGCGGCACCGTCGCTACCGGCAGAGTTGAGCGCGGTACCATTAAGGTCGGCGACCCGGTCGAAATCGTCGGAATTCGCCCCGAATCCAGATCTTCAGTCGTTACCGGCGTTGAGATGTTCCGCAAGATCCTTGACTCCGCCGAAGCCGGCGACAACGTCGGAATCCTTCTCCGCGGTGTTGCCAAAACCGATATCGAGCGCGGCCAGGTTATCTGCAAGCCCGGTACTATCAAACCGTATACCAAGTTCATCGGTCACGTCTACGTTCTTACCGAAAAAGAAGGCGGCCGTTCCAAGCCCTTCTTCGACGGCTATCGTCCGCAGTTCTATTTCAGAACCACCGACGTTACCGGCACCATCTCTCTTCCCGAGGGCACCGAAATGGCAAGACCTGGCGACGACGTTGACATTACCGTTCAGCTGATCTCCCCGATCGCAATGCAGCCCCAGCTTCGCTTCGCTATCCGCGAAGGCGGCCGCACCATCGGTTCCGGTCTTGTTACCGAGATTCTTGAATAATTAGATATCCAATATTAAATGATCGTATGCCCGGCGGGGCTGACAGCTCCGCCGGGTCGACTTTGAGGGTGGTGTGATTCCACACCGGCGGTTATAGTCCGTCAACTGAATTAAGCTATCAACTCAACATAGTTGAGTCGACAGCTTAATTCCAGCCGACAGGGTGAGATTCCCTGACCGACGGTTCCCTTTGGGAGATTTACTCCGGTTTGTCCGGAATAAATCAAAGTCCGGATGAAAAAGATCGACGATAAATAGCCTAACCGCTATGCAATAACGTTGTCCCTTCAGTCAGAACCGAAGGGACGCTTTTTTGCAAAAAAAGCGTTGATCTCTCAAATCAGTCTTAATTTTTTATGATTTTGAGAGGTTACAAAATGTATAACAAACATTCTTCCGGTGAAAATCCGGTTTCCGGCAAGAGCAACATACGTGTCCGTTACATCGCCGTGACCGGAATTCTCTCCGCCGCCGCCTTTGCGCTGCAGCTGATCGAAATTCCGCTTCCGATGCTTATCCCTTCCTTTATTAAATTTGACTTTTCCGATCTTCCGGCTCTTATCGGCGCTTTCTCGCTGGGACCTGTCTGCGGCATTATCATTCAATTTATAAAAAACCTGCTTCATGCCTCGATTTCAACCACTTCTTTTGTCGGTGAACTTTCCAACTTTCTTTTGGGTTCTGTTTTTGTCGGCTCGGCAGGTCTGATTTATAAATTCAGGAAAACAAAAAAAGGAGCCGCCGCAGCTTCGCTTATCGGCGCTTTGCTTATGGCGGTCGCCGCATTGCCGCTGAATTATTTTATAGTATATCCCTTTTACTATAATTTCATGCCGGAGAAAACAATTCTTGCCGCGTATCAGTCTATAATCCCGGGTATGAAAAGCATATTCCAGAGCCTTATCTGCTTCAATGTTCCGTTTACTTTTGCAAAGGGCGTTGCAGATGCTTTGATAACCTTTCTGATTTATAAGAGGATATCTCCGCTGCTGAAAGGAAAAGCAAATAATCAGAACAAACGATAACTGCGGATATTTCTCCGCAGCAAAACCAGTCCCGCGTCTGACTTTTACAAGTCGGCGAGGCGCAACAATTTTGGTAATTGCCCTTGACTGTCAATTTAATGAAAAACATTCTCTGGGTCTTCTTTATTTCGATGATTCCCGTTGTCGAACTGAGAGGAGCTATACCCGTGGGAGCCGCGCTCGGTCTCGACTGGCCTCTCTCTTTTGTCCTAAGCGTTATGGGGAATATGGTGCCGGTACCCTTCATACTTATTTTTATGAAGCGCGTTATCAAATCGATGAAATCTACCAAGAGGCTCAAAGGAATCGCCGAAAGAATCGAAAATCACACGATAAAAAAGAGCAAACTGGTAGGAAATATCGAAGCGTTAGGCCTTATTGTTTTTATTGCAATCCCCCTGCCGGGAACGGGAGCATGGACCGGAGCCATGATAGCTTCGCTTCTGAATATGAGGCTGAGATACGCTGTCATATGCATATTGATAGGCGTTCTCTTGGCCGGATTGATAGTTACCGGAATTACCTACGGATTTGCTGCATTGATAACATAAAAAAGCCGCCCACTTTTTGTGGGCGGTATTTTTCGTCTGCGGAAATTAAGTTCAGCCGATAATAGCGGCGGTTTCGGCAATTGATGCTCCCGACTGAACGGCTTTTGTGATCGGAACGACTTTATCGACGCCGACCGTGATAGCGCCGACAAGATGTCCGCCGGCAAAGTAATACTTTTCGTAGATTTCCCGCGCGCTGTCACGGCTTTCGAGGGTTCGATAACTCTTTTTCTCATCAAAACCGTTGTCGCCGACAGCAAAGAGAGAAGTATCAAATCCGCTGAAGCTTACGGGTCCGCCGGTTGCTTCATACTTGAGCTCATCTCCGACGGCGTTTGCTCCCGCGACTTCCCCCTGTGAAGCGGCCTGGCTCCAAAGCGCGTAATTCACGCCGTTGAATTCCGCGCAATCTCCGGCGGCAAATACATCGGGAGCTGAAGTCTTCATGAATTCGTCAACGGTTACTCCGCGTCCGCAGGCTATGCCGGCTTCTTTTGCGATTGCCGTCGAAGCGCGCACACCGGTGGATATGATAAGCAGGTCGCAGGGAAATATCTTTCCGTCTTCAAGCAGAACGCCTAATATCTTTTTGCCGTCGGATGATTTATCGGTTTCGAATACCTTCGTGTTGAAGATGCTATTGACGAGTTTCGCGCCGTATTCCTTTGCGTCGGCCAATATATCAGAGATCGCTGCTAAAATCTTAGCGCCGGTAACTATCTTTACCTCTTTCGATTCAATAACTTTTTTGAGAATAGCGGAAGCGCCTTCGTCAAGCTGCTTCGGCATCAGCCGGGGCATCGCTTCGAGCACAGTGACGTCGAGCTTTGCCTTCTTGAGCTGCCATGCGGCTTCGAGTCCGAGCACTCCGCCGCCGATCACGACTGCTTTTTTGGCGCCGTTTTCGATCGCATAACGAACCTTTTCCGCGTCGTCGATGGTTCGGATCGAGATGACACTGTCAAGAATGGCGCCGTCTTTGTAAAGTCCGGCAATCGGCGGGATAAAGTTCTCGGCGCCGAGAGCATAGATAAGCTTGTCGTAACTGAACCTGGCTCCGTCGTCGAGCTCGATTGTCTTCTCTTGGGTATTGATCGCCTTTACCGTCTTTTCGAGCAGCGGGATTATATCGTTATCTTTGTACCATTGTTCCGGCTCGATCCCGAGCTGATCGGCGGTAAAGCTCGCCAGAAGGGTTTTAGTCAGCATCGGGCGGAAATACGGCAGATATTTTTCGCGGCTGAGCATGATGATCCGGGCATTCTTTGAGCGCGCGCGCGCCGCTTTCGCGGCGGCAAAAGCAGCTTCTCCGCCGCCTATTATGGTGATAATCTGTTCTTTGTCTGATGAAAATCCGGCGATGTTGTCTTCGACTTCAATGAAATTCGATTTATCGGCGCCGCAGACGGGACATACGGTTATCGAAGCGTCAAACATATCGCCGCAGACAAGGCATTTGACGAGCTTGCGCGGTCCTTTGGCTTTGCGGTCGTTTTCCTTGTTGTAAAGGGCGCAGCCAAAATCATAGCCGTAATCGTAGGCGTCAAGCAGGTCGTTTTCGGTAGGCTTGAAGCGGACGCGGAAACCGTCACGCACTTTAAGGCGGAGCTGCTTCAGCCGCTCGGTTATATTCGGCACCCCTTCGCCGGTCCAGCCGTAAGAGCCGAACGCCGCCGCGATCTTGCCCTTGTGGGTAGCGGCAAACATCGATGTGGCAATATCCCAGATGGGCTTAAGCGCCTCGCCGACAATGGTCGGAGTGCCGAGCAGGAATCCGTCGGATTCGGCGATAGCGGTGGAAGCCGCATCCATCAGTTCCGGATGGCCGGTCAGATCAAGGCTTTCGACATCGGCTCCGGCATCCTTTATTCCGGCTCCAATCTTTTCGGCAAGCTGCCTTGTGTATCCGTATGCGGTAACATAGGTTATGACAGCCTTCTTTTTGTCGGATTTGGGAGCCTCTTCCATCCATTCGTCATACCACGCAAGAATTCCGTCCTTGCCCTCGTCAAGCACCGGACCGTGACCGGGACAGATCATCGCGATATCCATATCTTTTACCTTTTTTACGGCGTTTGCAAGATACGGACGCTTGAACGGTCCAAGAATATTATCGAAATAGTATTTCGTTGCCCGTTTATATCCTTCGCAGTCGGTCACGCGGCTGACAAGCACTTCGCCGAAACTGTAGTGAGAGCCGAAACAGTCGCAGGAAAAGAGCAGCTTTTCTTCAACGGCGTAAGTAAACATCGTATCCGGCCAGTGAAGGTTGGGGAATATCATAAATTTCAGCGTCACGCCGCCGAGATCGAGCGTCTGTCCTTCCTTTGCCGGAAGGGTGTTGAGCGGACGGTTTGCTATCTGCCCCAAAAATCCGATTGCCGCCGTCGTTGCTATAATCTTGACATCCGGATTCAGTTCGCAAAATTTTTCGACGGCACCGCTGTGATCCGGCTCGGTATGGTTTACTATAAGGTAATCGATTTTTGTAACTCCGATAAGCTTATTGACCTTATCGAGCCATTCGTCGGAAAAACAGGCTTTTGAAGCGTCGATGAGGGCGGTCGCATTGTCGCCCTTTATAAGATATGAGTTGTAAGTGGTACCGAACTCGGTGTGC
Source organism: Clostridiales bacterium (assembly GCA_012841635.1). Taxonomy (GTDB): domain Bacteria; phylum Bacillota; class Clostridia; order Oscillospirales; family CAG-272; genus JAAZGC01. The sequence continues at coordinate 5,434 of DUUJ01000052.1, forward strand.
ATTATTATGTCAAAGGTGCGCAGATCGGGGTCAAGAACTCCGCACCAGTATACACGGTCGGTCAGTTTCAGGGTTTGCATATAATAATCTCCTTGTTTGGTATAATATAGACGTAAAAAAACGGGACGGGATTGGTTTATCACGCAGCATAAATAAATGTTAAGCGGAAAATTGAAAATTCCGCGCAAATTTCGTCTGCATTATGATAAATATCATCCCGTCCTAAAGGCTCAAAACTTCCTCAGTTTGTATTTGACATCAACGTCGGCTGAGAAAATATTCTGGTATGCGGCGATCTCGCAGTTTTTGGCGGTGATAAGCGCCTTAGTCCCTTCCGCGCTCTTGCTGCTGCTGCCGGAAGCGGAGATAAAATAAAGCTCAACGGCTTTTCCGCTCGGCAGAGCGGCTATCATGTTGTTGAAAGCCGGCGCCGGATATCCCGCCCATATAGGGCAGCAGAATATGACTTTTTCATAGGACCAGAGGTCGGGAAGAGCAGCTTCGGTTTCAATCGGCATCCTGTTCCGGGCGTTGGCACAGCCTTTGATAAGCGCGCTGAACAGATCTGGGCGCTTTCGGTCTTTCACCCGAAAAAGATCGGCTTCGCTGTCGTGAGCGAGCTTGTTGGCAAAGCTGCCGGTCGTGCCCGACCAGGAATAATAAACAATTGCAGTTTTTCTGCTGTATTCAACAGTTGGCATCGGATTCCCTCCGTCATGGATGATGGGGATGGCGGTTTGCGCCCTTATTGTATTTATATAAGATACACTATAAATTTTACCATAATAATATGAACGTTTCAACTTATATGATTAATTGCTAAAATGGTTTATGAAAAGGTTTTATGAATTTTGCGTCTACTGACGGCAGACATGCTGAATAAGCAAAAGATGAACCTGCCCGACTTTTCGGGCAGGTTCAAATAAATCATGACTCAGTTTTTCTCAAGATAAGCCGCATTGAGTTTTTCGAGTGACTTTTCGGCGCTTTTCTGCATCTTCGCCCATTCGGACATGAAGTCGTTCGAATTATTGGTAACGAGTGTGCGGTAAATCATGCCGGCGTTCGAGAGGCTGGCATAATAAACGAAAGCGAACTCGGTAGCTATTGAGTCGTGGATAATATCAATTATCTGAGCCGAAAGTTCGTCGCGGACATACTTGACCTTGAGAGCGGTTTCGTAATAAGTCGGCGTCAGCGTCTTCCAGGTCTCGGCGCTCATCGCTTCAAGAACCGCGCCGGTTTCATCCGGATGCGCGCAGCAGAGCGGCACAATTCCGAAGTTCTGGGTGTCGTGAACGAGAGAACGGTATTTCTCCTGTGTTTCATCAAGCTTCGGATACGGAACCATGCCGAAATCGTTTTCCATATCGCGGAATGTCTCCGAGGTACCGATACTTGAGTTTCCGAGCATCAGCGATTGACCGTTCTTAAAAAGCGGCGTCGCTTTGTCGGTTTCTATCTTGCTGATATAGCTGCCCTCGTTCCAGAACACGGCATTGATAAAATCCGCTGCCTTGAGCTGACGCTCGGTGCCCATCGTAAATGTCATCGTGCCGTCATCTCCGCGCTCGGTCATGCGTATATCCGTAGCAAATGCGAAAGCGTCGGAGCTTGAGTAGGTAACGTAGGTGGCGAAACCGTATTGGTCTTCTTCGTCAAACTCGGTGTTGCCGTTAAGGTCGCGATACATGCCTTTGACAAGCTCCGCCATCTTTTCGAGCGTCCAGTTTCCTTCGAGCGCAACGCCGTAAAGGTCATCCGGATTGCCTATCTGGTTTTCATACAGAGTCTTGTTGAAATAAAGCACTCTCGTTCCGCGCAGCATATCGATAAAGTAATCTCCGACGAGGAAGAAGCGTTTATCCGCGCCTATCGATATCTCGTCCATGTAGCCGTTCCACCACCACGGCTGATCAAAATCGAGATAAGGCAGCTCGAAGACATTATAATAAACCCCCTCGGTCGCCTGCTGAACGAGACCGAACTGCGCGCCGGTGAAATAGTCGTAGGTGCTGTCTCCGGACATTACAAATTTGTTGACGACACTGCCTATGTCATAGTAGGCGGTATTCGTCAGATTGTAGTTGATGTTAACATTCAGGCGTTCAAAAACTTTTTCGTTTCTCTCCATAACGGCGTCTTCGACAAGATCTCCGCTCGGCTCCTCAGCCCCCATTATGAAGTCGGTATCGTTGAAAGTTTTACAGCAATATACTGCGAGAGTAGCTCCGCCGAGGTCAATGTCTTCGGGAAGACTGTCTTTATATCCGGAGCGGTCGTTAGGGTCGGTCGTGACTTCGGCGACGGTTTCGGCAGTCGTCACGGTCGATTCGGCTTCGGCCGCGCCCTTGTCTCCGCATCCGGGAATCAGCGGGAGCGCGATGGCAAAAGCCAAAAGCAAAGCAAGAAGTTTTATTGTGTGCTTCATATTTTACCTCCGGTTTATTTTAATACTGTATTAAAAGTATATCATAAAATCAATCAAAACGCAATAAAATATTTTATAAAAAAAGCTCTTTTCTGCAGTTGACGCAGAAAAGAGCATTAAAGCCATAAAATCAGTAGTTTTCAAGATAAGCCGCAATAAGCGTCTCGAGCTTTTTTTCGGCGCTTTTTTCCATCTTTGCCCATTCTGACATGAAGTCATTGGAATTTTTCGTTACGAGGTTGCGGTAGATCATGCCGGCGTTCGCAAGACTGGCATAATAAACGTAGGCGAATTCGGTCGAGATCGAGTCATAGATTATATCTATCATCTGAGCCGAGATCTCATCGCGGACATACTTGACTTTTAAAGCGGTTTCGTAATAGTTCGGCGTCAGCATTTTCCAGCTTTCCGAACTCATCGCCTCAATAACCGCGCCGGTTTCGTCCGGATGAGCGCAGCAGAGCGGCAGCACCCCGAAACTCTTTGTGTCATGAACGAGAGAACGATAATTCTCTTGAGTTTCGTCAAACTTCGGGAAGGGGAGCATACCAAAATCGTCCTCCATGTCGCGGAGTCCCTCCGAGGTGCTTATCATCGCGTTTCCATACATAAGAGATTTACCGCTTTTGAAGTTCAATATTGCCTTATCGGTATCTGTTTTATTAATATAAGCGCCTTCGTTCCAGAACACGGCGTTGATAAGCTCGGTTGCTTTAATTTGGCGTTCGGTGCCCATCGTAAATTTCATCGTTCCGTCGGCTTCGCGTTCGGTCATGCGTATATCCGTACCGATAGCAAAGGGATCGGTGCTGGCCAGGGCATGAAATGCGACAAAACCATACTGATCTTCCTCGTCGAACTCGGTGTTTCCGTTAAGGTCGCGGTAGAGTCCTTTTACAAGCTCTTCCATTCTCTCAAGCGTCCATTTGCCTTCGAGCGTAATATTGTAAAGATCGTCCGGATTGCCTATCTGGTTTTCATAAAGGCTTTTGTTGAAAATAAGTACCCTCGTGCCGCGCAGCACATCGATGAAGTAATCTCCGACAAGGAAGAAGCGCTTGTCCGAGCCTATCGAAATTTCATCCATATATCCGTTCCACCACCACGGCTGGTCGAAATCGATATACGGCAGATTTAAGACATTATAATAAATTCCTTTGGTTGCCTGCGCGACGAGACCGAACTGCTGACCGACAAAATAATCGTATGTGGTGTCATCTGCCATGACGAATTTGTTTACGACGTTGCCTATTTCATTGTAAGCGGTATCCGTCAGAGTGTAGTTTATATTGACATTCAGCCGCTCAAACACCTTTTCGTTTCTCTCCATTACGGTGTCTTCCACAATATCTCCGCTCGGCTCGTCTGCCCCCATTATAAAGTCGGTGTCGCCGGAAGTCTTTACGCAATATACGCCTAATGTCATTCCGCCTAAATCAATGTCTTCGGGAAGGCTGTCTTGATATCCGGAACGGTCATTCGGGTCGGTTGTGACTTCGGCTGTGGTTTCGATCTCCGTTGCCGAAGATTCAGCTTCCGTCTCGACGGTTCCTCCGCATCCGGAAATCAACGGAAGCATGATGGCAGCAGCCAGAAGCAGCGCAAGAAGTCTTTTTGTGTTTTTCATATAACCCCCCTGATATTTTAATATTCCGAAAACAGTATAACACAAAATGAGTCAAAATGCAATAAAGATTATTATAAAGAGGTTCTGCGGCAGTATCGCCGCAGAACGCCTCAGGTTATAAAATCAATAATTCACAATATAAGCTTCATAAAGTTTTTCGAGCTTGTTTTCGGCTCCGTTCTGTATCTTTGCCCATTCGGAGGCAAAATCGTTGGACTTTTTCTGAGTAAGCGTCCGGAAGATTTTTCCGGCATTATCCAGCTTCGAGGCATAGACATAAGCGAATTCTGTCGTTATTGAGTCGCGTATTATGTCAATCATCTGAGCCGACACGTTATCGCGTACATATTTTATCTTCAGCGCGGTTTCGTACCATGCCGGAATCACATATTTCCAGCTTTCAGAATTCATCGCCTCCAAAACTGCGCCGGTCTGTTCGGGATGCGCGCAGTTGATCGGAATAACGCCGATAGAAGCGCAGTCGTGGACGACAGTTCGGTAATTCTCCTGAAGCTCATCCAGCTTCGGATACGGCAGAATTCCATACTCGTCCTCCATTTCGCGGAGAACGTATGTGCTGCCGAGAGTATTGTTGCCGAGCATCAAAGCCCGTCCGCCTCTGAACATATCAACGGTTATGTTTTCCTCCTGAAGATGAACATAGCTGCCTTGATTCCAGAATATCTTGTTTATCAATTCGGCGGCTTTAATCTGTCGCTCGGTTCCCATTGTA